>JANXAQ010000264.1 GCA_025062105.1 Thermoguttaceae bacterium | reverse complement strand
TGTCAATGGCCGTTCCTACCAGGTTCGCCATGGCCAGACCCTCTATGAAGCTGTCAACGGCCCCGCCTCTGCCAATACCGCTAGCACTGGTGGCTGAGCAACGAATTGCTGCGTTTCCCCAGCTCCCTCTTTTAACTGGCTCCCCGCTCCGATGGCTCGTATAAGAGGCCTTCTATCGAGGCTCTACTTTTGCCATTTTGGGTCTCTTGTCGGAAGAAAACATCCATAACTGCTTGGAATTACTGGATTTAGGAAATTGTGTGGCTAAAAGGAAGGTCCGCCGTAAGTCCCGAGCAGAAAAGAAGTTAGCAAAATTGGCAAAACGCAAACTTCAGGGAACCTCTGTGTAATTCGAGGCAGATATTTTTATACTATTTCGGTTACCACTGGGATTGCCCCAATATATGGGGTTGTTAGCACTGCTAGCACCTTCCATATAGTAGGTGTTTGGATGGCAGCAGCTAAAGTCTATCGAAGCAAAATTTCAATAAAACTCACTGTATGTTCAGGTTTTTTCGAAGGTTTCGTAATTCAAAGACCAATAGTTAGGGGGTAATAGGAATCGGATTCGCCAGCAACAAAGCTTGTTTATCGGGGCGTGGGCTGACCGAAGGATCGGAGCTGTTCGGTTTGTCGGCGGAATGGTGGCTCAAGCCGGCCACCAACCCGCCGTTCCAATTCCCGCAAGATGGCGGGGTCTTTTGTGGTGGCCAATAGGGCCATTGCAGCCGCCCGCACTTCAGGATCAGCATCTTGAGACAGCCAAAAAAGCCATGCTACTGCTTCTACCCCCGACATGCTGGGCAAGCGGCGAACCAAGTCTAATCGTCGCTGGGGATCTGGATCGAGCAATTGCTGAGCCAACCGGACGGAGACTTGCCCAAAGCCTCGGCGGGTTAGTTCTGCTTGAACAATCTTTTGCTCCTCTCCAGAAGCCGCCGCCAATTGCTCCAGTAACTCCCCAACCTCTTTTTTCCTGAGCACATGTTCGGCTTCGGCACCATGCCCTTGCCAAACATCTGGTTGGTTGTTTTCCGATCGGTTCCCGCCTGGATTCTTCGGTTCAGAGGCTCTGTGGTGGGTAAGCCCATTGGCCTGTTCCCCTAAGGCAGTTACCTGAGCCTGCGGAGCCGGAGGATGCCTGAGCGGCTCCGAAGGATTCTCAGAAGAGTGCTTTTCCCCGGCAGCCAGTTCTCCCAAGCGAACCGGCTGGTTCAGCCAAGCTCTGCTCGCTGCCTCTGAAAGGCCCCCTTCAGAAGCAATACCAACAGCACCAAATGGAGGAAACACATCGGCTTCGATAGGTTCTCGAATCTTTAAGAGGGCCAGAGGTTGGGAAGATAGGATCGAAGGCTTTGGTTGGAAGGAGCCCTGAGCCTGAGGCCCGGAGACCTGCCTAGATAAAAAGGAAATATCTTCTGTGCCACCCCCTTCAATGGGTAAGCCGCCTCCAGCCCACTGAAAGCCTTCCATCGGGTTAAGCACTTCCCGCCATATGGGGTAAGTATCAGGCCTCAGGTTTTTGGGAGCGGAGGGCTGCCTCCAGGAGTGGCCAGAAGGAGTCTGTGGGGCCCCTTCCGCTCCTCCACCTCTTTGCTCCAGATAGGCCAGCACCTTCTCACAAGCAGAGATCATCTGAAGCCGCTTTGCAGACCATTCCGGAGGACGCCACGCCAGGAGCCACTCGGCTAATTGGCGAACGGTCTGCCGCGAATGGATGGGAAAATATTCTCTTTGGTCGGCCAAGCTCTCAGCCAGCAGCAATAAACTTTCAGAAACCTGATGCCAACCGAGATTTTCCCACTGGTGCTGGAGTCTTTGGAGCTCTTGTTGGGCTGCTTTAGCTACCTCAGGACGCGGATCGCAAAGTCCCTTCACCAAAAGCGGAATGCTGGCGGGCGTATGCGAAGCTGCTTGATGGATCAGATCGATGGCTTCTGCTGGGGGAAGGGTGGGCAATTCCTGGTGGCAGCTGGTAATACTCCATTTTACCCAATCTACCCATGTTGCTAGACCAAAAACTCCCACTCCCCCTACCAGAATACCCCCTATTGCCAGCAACCACCAAAAAATACACTGCCTCCGGGCTATGAAGCTATGCCCCTTTAAATTGATTGAATTGGTTTTGGAAAAGTCAGTCGGCAATGTGAGCATCCGCAAGATTTCTAAACAAGGCCAGTGGATCACCCGCCTATAATATCTTCGATCTGGAATTTATGCTTCCCACCTGGTACGAGCCTTCGGCTGGCTGAAGAACTTGAAAACTGGACTTTTGCCATTTTCCTAACTTCTTTTATTTCAGGGAGTTAAGTTTTGTGGGCTCTTTGTGAAGTAAATTCCCTCACTTCCATATTTTCAGGCGTTAAAACATCCAAAGGGACCTCCACCCTAATTGGCAGAACTAGAGGAAAAGCTCCCTCCGGATTAATTCGGCCTGGCCAGAGATTTTCCAGAAAACACTCCCCTCGAACAAGAGGAACTTCAGGCGTACTGAAATAGGTGGTTCCCAAGATTGTTAGGCTTCAGAGATCCCCCGGCAAAAATCGGTAAGCGGTTTTGGGAAGTCCGATGGCTCTGGGTTAAGGTTTATTTCCATGTTTGAAAACTGGTTTTTGGGTAAAACTATAATCTCGACTTTTGCCATTTTTCCTCTAACTTGTTTTCCTCCTGGTAGTTACCTCCAATAGTTCCAAGCAGTTAGCGCGCGTTTTGCTGTTTTTTTGACCTCCTGCCCCAAAGGGAAAGCTCTAACTCCTTGGAAATATTGGACTTAAGAAATTGTGTGAACAAAAACTGCTCTCGTTGTAACTGCTGGAGATAGAGCAAGTTATGAAAAATGAGAGAAGTCAAGGTTAGAGCGTGCCCCCCAGAAGGGGCCAAAAAATGATAGAAGTCGAGTTGAAAGAATCCTCAAAAGCCTAACCTATCAAAAATTGAGAGCATATGTATAAATTTTTATTAGGAGATATTTTTACCATGTTGGCTTATCCCCCTAACACAATAACAAATCTATGGGTACTAGCATTGTTAGCACCCAATAGATCGTAGGGGTTCGGATAGAAGAACCGAACAGCTATAGAATCAAAAATTCATGTAGTTCACTATGTGTTCAGGATTTTGTAGAGGTTCCGTAGGAGTTTTTTTATATTGGAACCTCTGCATAATTCAAAGGGGAT
>JANXAQ010000205.1 GCA_025062105.1 Thermoguttaceae bacterium | reverse complement strand
GATTTGTTCGATAGCGCTTTGTTCCAGATAAGGGAGGATGACGACCATCATGCTCGTGCCGCGACAATCGCCGCTGCTACAGGCGGTTGGCACATTGACGACCGAACCAGCGGGAAAACACCGAAAGGCGGAGTGGTAGTTGTGCAAGGCCAGGCCGATCTGTTTGAGATTGTTGGAACATTGTGCCCGTCGGGCCGCCTCCCGAGCCGCCTGAACGGCCGGCAGCAGCAGGGCAATCAAAATGCCAATAATGGCAATCACGACCAAAAGCTCCACTAAGGTGAAACCATGAAGCACCGGGCGGAAGGTCTTCTGCTTCCGCACAGGGGGATAAAATAGCAACCTACGCCCCCGGAGAGGAAAGCCGAAGACCTTCGGCGGGGTGGGGTAAACTTGGTACTGTGTTCGAGCAGATCGGCGCATCAGGCGGCCCCCTTTCGGATTGGCGTCGGGAACATTTCTGAAAGGAGGAGAATCCTTTAGTTCAATATAATTGGGACCTGCTAAAAACGGGAGAACGGAAGCGGTCGAAAATGTGCCGTTTTGCGCCATTTTGGTATCGTTTTGCGCCCCGCCGCCCAAGCGAGAATCCGTTCCTGTCATCCCTGCGCAAGCAGGGATCCAGAAATCCTGAGGAGAGGCGAGTTTTTCACAGGACGGCCATGTTCCTGATGCAGAACCGACTTGCTCTGGCGCCGGAAGGCAAGGTATCCTAGTAAACAGGGCTTTTGGGAGGCCAAGTAGGCCAGGGGCGGCAGGCGTTTTTCCTGAAGATTCCTCCCGGAGGGCTGCTATGGGGCGAGTGCGGCGGATTGCGCTGTTAATGGGTCAGGACGCCGAATTCCACCGTCAGGTACTTCGCGGGATTCACGCCTACGGCCTTCAGAAGCGGGACTGGGTGTTTCGAGATGCTCCAGCGGAACTGGCGATTGTGCCTGTGGTACGGGAGTGGCAACCGGACGGGATCATCGCCCATTTGGTAGATGGTCGTTTTGCCAAGCAAATTTTGCGGTTGGGCAAACCGGTGGTGGATACCGGCTGTGTGCTCCAAGGGTTAAATGTGCCGGTGGTGGATGTGGATCACGAGGCGGTTGGCCGACTGGCCGCTGAGCATTTCCTGGAGCGTGGGTATCGGCATTATGGGTTTTATGGGAGCGGGACGGCGTATTATAGTCGGCTGCGGGAAGCCAGTTTCCGCAACCAGATCGAGAAAGCAGGCTTTACGGTCTCCTCTTGCCATGTAGAGTACCTGCCGCGATTGGTGGGGCCGATCAGTTGGAAACGAGTAGATCAGCAGCTTCGCCGCTGGTTAGAAGGGCTTCCCAAGCCGGTGGCGATTCTGGCCGACCATGATGTGGCGGCCCATGATCTGGCCAATGCCTGCCAACAGATGGGCCTCCGCGTGCCGGAACAAGTAGCCATCTTGGGCGTGGACAACGACGAGTTGGAATGTCAGTTGGCGTTTCCGCCGATTTCCAGCGTAGCGATTCCCGCAGAGCGGATTGGCTACGAGGCCGCCTGGGTGCTGGATCGAATGCTTTTGGGCCATCCGCCGCCGGCCAAACCGCTTTTCCTGCCGCCGCTTCGAGTGGTGGCTCGGCAATCCACCAGCATCTTGGCGGTGGAAGACCCCCTGGTGGCCGAAGCCCTTTACATCATTCGCAACAATGTAGACCGCCGTTTGAAAGTGGCCGAGCTGGCCAACCAATTGGTCATCCGCCGTCGCGCCCTGGAAGCCAAGTTCCGCCAAATCCTAGGTCGATCGGTGTTGCAAGAAATCCATCACGCTCGGATCGAATACGCCAAACAGTTACTGAGCGAAACGGACTGGAAACTGGCGCAGATCGCCCGACGGTGCGGCTTCTCCACGCCACAACGACTTTCCGTGGTGTTCCAAAAAGTGGCCGGCATGACCCCCACGGAATACCGACGCCAGTCCCAACTCCAACAACGAGAATGATTTCTCTGGATTCCCGCTTGTGCGGCAGGAACAGGGCGACGCCGCCGCACAGGGCGCCGCTGCTGCTTTGTCCAGCAGTGGATGTTCCCTGGCTAATCGCCGAGTAAGTACCTGTAGGTCTGCCGGAGCGACTCCATCGGGTCGGCCAATGTGGGGAAGTATTCCAAGCCGAAACTGCCTTCATAGCCCAGCGACTCCAAGCGCCGAAGGATATTCGGGTAGTTTAGCTCACCGGTGAACACTTCGCCCCGGCCCGGCACACCGGCGGCGTGGAAATGGCCGATGCAGTCCAGGTGCTGTTCGATGGTGGCCAGCACATTGCCTTCCATGATCTGCATGTGGTAAATGTCGTAGAGCATTTTTAGGTGCGGGCTGCCGATGGAGCGAATGATCTGGAACGCCTCCCGGCTGGAGTCCAGATAATAGCCGGGGTGATCCACCTGCGTATTGAGCGGCTCCAATAGGAGGAGGAAATCGGCCTGCCGGGCCAATTCGACCGCCTGGGCCAGGGCCTTTTCCAGATGGTCCCGCATTTGCGCCCTGGATAAGCCGGGCACAACCACACCCGACAAGGTAATTCCTTTACGGATACCCGCAGTTTGAGCGAAAGCGAGCATCCGCCGAACCTGATCAAGGTATTTGGGATGATCGGCCAGGTTGACCGGCGAACCGCCGATCGACCCATCCCAGGCGTGGAGGGCAAAGTCGTTCAAAATCACTCCCTGCTGCTGGGCGGCCTCTCGGAGCTGTTGGGGGTCTTTGGCCCAGTCCAGCCGAATGGCCGACCCGTCCCATGTCCCCTCCGGATGCCAAAATTCCACGCACGTAAAACCCGCCTGGCGGATCCGAGCAATCCGCTCCGACGCAGGCTGATCCGTAAACACCGTCTCCAAACAGACCCCAATGGTGATCATCCCAAGTGCTCCTTTCCGTCAGCCAGCCGCATCATACCCAACCGGGCGCTGATGGGTCTTCCGTACAATAGGCGCCCAGCACCTTGTTGATGCCGGCGGCAATGGCCTGACAATCCTCGTCGTTGTACCAGGGTTCGAGCCAGATCAGGATGTTTCGGTCGAACAGGTCGGCGGCCACGGGACAGTCGTCGGGCTGATACTGGACCTGCCCGCCTCGCTCCCGATAGACCGGACACTGGAACGGACAGGCCACTTCCGTCGGCGCACTCTGAAGAACGATAGGGAACATATGATGATAGACATGCCAATCCGGCGGCGCCGCCGGTCCTCGGATGGAGCATTCGGCTGGCCAGAGGAACTGACCACAGCCGATCCCCTCGGCGTTCAGAGCGGCGGCGATCTTCCGGCCTAGTTCGACCGACGAAACGAAAAACCGGATATTATAGCCCACGCCGCCTTCGGGGTCGTTGCGACGCACCGGCTGTACTTCCCTGTAGGTCTTCAGCCGACTGAGGATCATTCGCTGCACCGTGTTATATCGTTCCACGAGCGACGGCATTTTCTGCAACTGGACCACATCCACGGCGGCTTCCAGTTCCGACATCCGATAGTTGGTGCCGCAGAAGAGTTCTCCAGGGTACCGGGGCGGGGCGAAGCGGTCGGGGCGCCACAGGCCGCCAGACTCGGCCAATTGGCAGGCTCGCTCATACAGGCGCTGATCGTTGGTTACCACCAGGCCACCTTCCCCACCGCCAACCACCTTGTAGGCGGAGATGCTGAAACAGCCCACATCGCCCCAGGTTCCTACATACCTTCCTTTGTATTTGGCTCCCGGCGACTGGGCGCAGTCTTCCACCACCTTCAGCCCATGCCGACGGGCGATCTGGAGGATCGGTTCCAGGTCTGGCACGCCGCCCATCACACAGGTCGGCGCAATGGCAACGGTCCGCGGAGTGATTTTCCCCTCGATTTTTGTCGGGTCGATGTGCAGCGACTCATCGACATCGCAAAACACCGGCACGCCGCGTGCCATCACCACCGCCGACGCCGTGGCGAAAAAGCCAATCGCTGGAACGATCACTTCCGTACCCGGTCCTACACCCACGGCTACAAAGGCGCTGTGCAACGCCCCAGTGCCCGAGCTGACCGGCAGGACATACCTGACGCCAAGGATCTGTTTGGCTACCTGCTCCAACAGTTCCCCTTTGGCCGGTTTCGGATGGGCGGTGGCGTACCGCGAAAGCGTTGGCCCCCGGCCCCAATCCACCGCATAGACCACCGCGCGAATCTTCTCGATCGCTTCCGGCGGTAGTCCGAATCGCTCGGCCACTGAAAGAAACTCTTCTGGGCCGATCTTCGGCTGCTGTCGGCCCCGGGGAGCGGGAAATGCCTTGGGGCCTCCGTCGATGGCTAAGATGGGTTTACTGAGCGTCGAAGTACTCATGGCAAGTCCCTTTCAAAGGAAGCGATAATTTCTGCCAATTGATGCCGGATGGATTCCGGCAGAGGGTGGGTCGGCTCGGTCTGGGCCGCATACTGCCGCACCTTGTCCCGGGCGATCTGATAAGTATCCTTGGCTCCCCGGGCCTCCCAGATCGTGCGCGGACCGCAGACCGAAAGACGCGGACGCACATATTCCTTGGACCGAAGCCATCGAAGCGTATGTTCACAGGTCAGGTATCCTTCCCCCCGTGGCCCAATCTGGCGGATCAAATCCACTGCGATTGTTTCTGGAGTTACCAACAGTCCCTCGGCAATTCGCCGGGCCATTGCCGAGATTTCTTCGTCCATAAGCAATTGTTCATGGCTACATGTCAACCCAGTGGCAAACATGCCGCAGTTGACGATCAGGTCGTTGCCGGCGGCAACCGCGCAAAACTGGCTGAAGGTCTTTTCCCAGGCGTTTTGCTCGTCGTGGGCGTGGTTGTCTGAGTTGGGGGCCGTCGTATGACAAGGAAGGCGATAAAAATGCGCTAATTGCGCCCCAGCGATTCGGCAGATGTTTGTCTCCGTGGAACCCACCAGGGCCGACGCCGTGCGCATGTCGAGCGTGGTCCAGGAGTTGGCGTAGAGAAACTTTGCCCCCGGCCGAAGCAATTGGATCATCACCAGCCCGGAGAGGCATTCGGCGTTGTTCATCGTTACCAACCCGGCCAAGGTATAAGGAGCGGTAAAACCGGCGATCGGCTCCGGCAGGATGGCCAGCGGCACGCCGCTTGGGACCGTATCCATAATTGCGTCCAGCACGCCGCCTTCCCAGTAAAGCGGGCTGGTCGAGGAGAGTTGACTAATGGCATACACCTGCTCCTCCAGACGCCCGGCAAAGGCCGCTCGGGCCAGTTCGATGCAAGCTCGATTTGTTTTGCCGTTGTCCGTGGAAAAATAGATCGGTTTCGTGCTGTTTTCGATCGTTGCACGCACCCCATACAGCAACGTAGCCCGCGGCTCCGGCACATCCTGCGGCATGACCGGGATGCCGATCATATCGATGCATTCCAACTGTTGGCAGATGCGGGCGAAAAGTTCCACATCGGCTACACGGGCCGGTCGGGTTTGTCCTGTCTCGCTATCGACCCAAAATACTGCGTTGTGGCCGGCGGCTATCTTTGATCGGCGGTCCCCCAACACATACGCAAACCGCCCTTGCCGATCAAACACCTCAAACTGCGCCGGCGCGGCGGCCAAGGCGTCCTCGATCGCCGTAGGCGAAAATCGCACGATGCCTGTCTCCATGTCCACCGCCAATCCCTTGTCTTTTAAAAACTGAAGCATTGGCCGGTGGTGCATCTTCACCCCGCACTGCGATAAAATCTCCAACGTAGCGTTATGAATCTGTTGGATTTCTTCGTCCGAAAGGACTCGGAGTTTCGCCAGTTCCATTGTTGCGTCCATCTACCAAAACAGGAAATACAAAACGCCAAACGCCGCCGCACATAGGGACCACCAAAGCCATACACTCCGGTAGCCTGAATATGGGCCCGGGGTTTGCAGCATGGAGCGGTCCCATAGTGCCTCGGCAGGAGCATTTCTTCGGACTAGAGGAATTCCCACTGCCAGGCCCATCACCGCCGATGTGAGCAAGGCCGTTGCCGGCGGACTCAGGGCGGCAATCCAGCCGATCGCCGCCCAAATCGGCAACGCCACTCCCAAAGCCGCCGCCCAGGAGCGAACATAGGAAAAGGCGGCCATCATCGCCCAACTGACCAAACTCACCGCCCCGGCCAAAACCATGGGATTTTCCAGGTTCTCTGGCAAAAAATGCACTCCCAGGTCGGCCAGCAGGGATTTGGCCAGGGTCAATGGCACGGTAAGCAGAGCAAGCCAAAGGCACAGGTCTGCGCCTCGCCGGTCGGCCTTCTCCCATAACGCCCCAGTCAAGAAGACCACCACCACCGGCGCCGCCATCGGCGCCCAAATGTCCTGGGCGTATCGAAACAGGCTTTCCCATCGCATGACCACCGGCGCAAACAGTGCGCCGATCAACAGAGCCGCCGCCCCAGACCACCGCCCCACCCGAACCAATCGCTCTTCAGACCAATCCCGTCCCACGCCCCGCCGCACAATATCCAACGTAACGATGGTGGAAGTCGAGTTGACTAGCCCAGAAATCGTGGACATAATTGCCCCGACAATCGCCGCCGCTACTAACCCCCGCATCCCCGCCGGCACAAACGCCGCCACTAGCGCCGGGTACGCCGCATTATGATCGCTCAGGTTCGGTTGGATCACCCGATACGCCATGGCCGGAAAACAGGTCGCCAGGGGCATCAACAGTTGCAACCCCCCGGCAAACAGCACCCCCATTTTGGCGTGCCATTCGTCTCGGGCGGCCAGACACCGTTGGTTGATGTATTGATTGGTCGCGTAGTACCACGTATTGGTCGAAAGGGCCAGGATGATCAATGCGGACCAGGGCAGTTCCGGATGGTCCGCCGGGACGGCCAAGTGGGCCTGCTGGCCCACGCCCAACATCGCCTGCCAATCCCACTGGATGGCGCACAGCCCGGCAAAAAACACGTACAGCCCACCCCCCAAGAGCAAAATACATTGAAGCGAACTCGTCCACGCCACCGCCGACAGCCCCCCATACACCGTGTACAATCCGGTCAGCAGCGCCAAGGCCCATACCGCCCACAGCCGATCAAGCCCCCACATTTGCTCTAGTGCATACCCGCCCGTATAAAACACCAACGCAAAGTTGACAAAGATATAGCTTACCGTAGATAAATACGCATAGATGGTCCGTGTGGTCGGCCCAAACCGCCGCTGGAGATACTCCGGCATCGTGGTTACGCTGTGCCGTACATACAAAGGCACAAAAATCCACAACAAAATCGACAACGCCGGAAACACCAGCCATTCCCAATTCACCACCGGCATCCCCAGCTTATAGGCGTAGCCCATTTCGCCGACGAATTGTTCGGAACTAATGCCGGCGGCCACAATAGAAAATCCAATCGCATACCAGGGTAGTTGGTTTCCCCCGCGAAAATAGCCGCTGACCGAATTTTTCTCTCGCCGCCCAGTCCAGAACCCCACCGCCATCACGCCCAACAGGGTGCCCAGGAAAAAGAGAAAATCAAAGGCGTTATACATGACTTACTGGCTCGACTGAATCGACATCCAACCATCCCCAGTCCATACGCTTCGCATATTCTTCGGCCAAGATCCGCAATCGGCGATAGAGCTCAGCCGGATCATGCCCCAGGGCCACTGTTACTAATGGGATGACGATCACATCCGGGGCCATCTGCTCGACGATGTTCTCATAGGCTGCGATGGCCTCGGCTGGGTTTGCTGGGAAATCTCGCATGTACACTAGCGCCCGCTTACGAAGTACCTGTTTTATACGCGGTAGGTCGCGCTGGCTGAACGGATAGCTTAGGTCTAGTGAGCGGGGCGGCGGCCGATGGCTCAAATAGGCCTCCAAGCAGGGATTCGGACCACAGTTGTGCAGCCCACCCGGGCCGTACCGCTGAAATACCAGGTCGTGGTACGGCCTGCTGAACTGCTCGTAGAGGATTGGCGAAATGTTGGCGCTGATGTCGTCGGACACATGCCCCTTGTAGCCTTCCGGAAACCAGGTCTCGGGGAAATCCGTCGTGGTGATCTGGTCCTCCCCACCAGCCGCCTCGATCTGCCGTTCAATGGCCGAAAGAAAAAGCTGTTGGATTTTGCCCAACAAACACTTCAGCGCCTCCGGGTGCTCGTACATGGCCGCATACAACGCCTCTCCGCCGAGCAGGTCCATGGCCACATTGAGCCCCCCTGCCATGTCCAACAGCGATACACTGATCAATCCCTTGCCGGCTTCGACGAACTGTGCGACGCGGCGTGCGCCCTCGGCCAGTAAACCGGCGTCCGGCGGTGGGACTTCCAGTTCAAAGGCCTCCTCCACGTGCTTTAGAATCGGCGCCTTCACCCAACAGGTTTGATTAGGATCGTGGCCCCAGTATAGTTCCGCCCCGAATGCCGTAGCTAAACACGAACAGCCCACATCAGGGCGTACCGCCGGGACCATATCGCCCCCGGGGACGTGTTGCCAGGTAAGCCCGGCTGTCGTGAGAGCCTCTTCCCATTGCTTTCCCGCATCGAGAAATTGTTCGCGCACGGTCCAGCGGGGCGAGGGATTCTCGACGACCACATATACCGGCATATGGTCCAGGGCGCGGCCCGCCCAAAGATCGCGCACCAGTTGCTTGCGGCGCTCGATCTCGTCGCGGTCAAAGTCGAAACGGTCCACCGAAAGCCACGCTCCCATCAGCCTCACTCCTGAACACCCTCAATCTCCAAAACTCGAAATCCCCAATTCCTCTGCCTCTAATCCCCGGCCTCTGCTTCAGGGGCGACAATGCGCCCATCCTAGGGAGTCTATTACTGCGTCTGATTCGGTTCGACTTTGGGACTACTCTCGGTCTTTGCTTCTGGGCCGTCGAAGGGGATGGACCAATCGAAGTCGGCCTCTTGGAACTGGACCTCTTGCATCCACAGGCCGCCGCCCACATTGGTCAGCCGGGCGGACCTGGGGTTCAAAGGAAACTCAAAGTGCGGCTGGTATTCTGGCGGCACGTAGAAAAAGGCTCTGCCTTCCAACCCGGGCGCCCGATGGTATCGGCCTGAAAGCACCCTTTTCTGGTCGTCCCAACGAAGTTGTTTTAGTTCATGCCAGCCGCCCAACAGGTGCATATTGGTCCCCACCAGTTGTGGTCGGCCCGCCAAAGGCCGTAAGAAGACGATCCGGCTGCTTTGCGGCGGCAGGACCACCGTAAGCCGATCCCGCAACACGCCCAAGAACTTTTCTTCCCAAAACTCGAACCCCACCACAGGCTGGTCTGGTTTTAGCCCTAGTCGGGCTAGCTCCACCGTACGTTCTTCCGGCCGATCTTCAAAGTTAAATAGCCCCACCACATCCCATTGGTCCGCCTCGGTCTTGCAGTGCAGATGCCACACCGAAGGAATGTTCCGCTCCAGCAAATCGAGCGGCCTCATCGGCGGCGCTCCGGCCGGCAACGCCTGTTGCATCAGGCGAATTCGCGACGGCGGCAAATACTGCAACTCATCGCTAAACGAAATACTACAGCCCGCCAACGTCATCATCGCCACAGCCAGCCGCACCTCTTCTACCGCTCCCTGCATCCGGACGCTCATATCGCAGACTTCCCGATGGTAGAGGCGGTCGTTCAGCCAATAGCTGGCGGCCAGAATGCGGGCGTTGGTGCGCAACGCTTCAACCCGATCTGGACGCCCGGCGTCCAGCGTATCCGGCGCGCCGTAGGCGCTATCCGCCAGCCCTACGGAAAGTAGCGGCGGCGTCTGACAATAGCGGATCCAGGCTTCCGGCCCTGCGCCTTCGCGCACGGCCTCCATCGCCCGGCGCAGCACGCCCCAGCCGCGGGTAACCGTCGGATCGTGCTGGACGAAATGTTCGCCCGCACAGGCCGCAATAAAGTCGATCTTGTAATAGCTTACTCCTTCTTTGGAAAGCCGGGCAAACGTGTCCCGAATAAATCGCGCCGCCTCCGGGTGCGAAGCGTCCAGTTCGTAACAGTTCGGATTCGGCTTCCAATACCACCGCCAATTGATCCGAGGCTGTCCTCGCTCATCCTTGAGCATCCAGTCGGGGTGGTCGTGGAATGTCTGGCTGGTCTCGGCCACATCCGTAGGCGAAATCCACACGCCCAATCGGAACCCATAGCGTTTTTTCAATTCGTCGGCTAGCCAGGCCAACCCGTGGGGAAACTGCTCCTTCGGGACCCAATCGCCGGTAATGTCGCCCCGTTGCCAGCCGTGGTCCAACTGGATGATCTCCATTCCTAGCGGTTTGAAGTGTTTGGCCGCCACAGCCGCATTGGCCAAGACCAACTCTTCAGTCATCGCCATCCGATGGGCGTACCAACTACACCAAAGCGAGGTAGGACCTTTTCGCACCGGTAGTCGGCTGGCCGCGGCTGCGGCGTCGCCGTAGTGTTCCAATGCTTCATATATGTCCCGGTGTGCGGACACATAGACGGTATCCAGTTCCAGGGTCGCCCCGGCCGGCAGTTTTCGGCCCAGGAAACGTTGCGCCGCTCTCAAAACCACCCCGGCCCGCGGGGCCTCAAACAGAGCATGTACATCAGGACACGCTTCCAAAGCCGTCAAATACCCCAACACCAGCGCTCCTGCCGGCCCTTCATGCCCCATCGCCAGCACCCCCGTACCTGTAAAGTCCCGGCGCTGACCTTCCGGTTGCAGCGACTTAACAATCGGCTGGGAAGAAAGGTCCGAAATGCCCTGGACATAGACCGCTCCGGGCGCCTGGATCGGATCGCCCGCATACCACCAGCCCGGCCCTCCCTCGGGAATATCCAGCAACCGCACCGAGCCGAGCGTCGCCTCCCGATCGGTCCGATTGATGATCCGACCGGTAATCACCACCGCCGGTTTGCCGTCATAGACTTTGATCTCCCGCTCCACCACCAGGCCGCCCTGATCCCAACGCTGGCGCACCGATGCGCCGGCGCCCAGTTTATCAGTAACCGGAGCGATCTCCGCCTGGACTGCTTGGAGCGGAAGAGTCTGGCCGTTCAGCTCGACGGCCATGCGCACGCCGCGTACGGCGGCTTCCACCGGCCCCAACCAGACGGCATCCCACTGGTTGTCCGTTTCGTTCAGATGCACGAGCACATGCTGGTTGAAGAGCCGGACGCCTTTTTCTGTGCGGGCAGCCGCCGCCTTTTCCGCCGCGCCGGCTTGCTGCGCCTGCCGACGCATGGATTGGATCTCCGGCAGTCTTTCCGACCAAATGGCCGCCGCCTGCTGCAGATTGGAATTCAGCCGCTCCAGATGCCCCGCCAAGCGCTGGGCGCCCTCGACCAATTCCATGCGGGCGTCTGGGTCCAGAGCGTCCCACTGCGCAAACCGGGCGGCCAACGTCTTCCCCTGCTCCGTGAGGGCGGCGGCGCGCCGCACCACCGGTGGGAACCCGGCGGCTTCTGCGCCGGAGAACTTGCCGACGGCCTCCTCGAGGCTTTTCATCTGTTTCTCGACGGCCGCTAGAATCGCCGCCGCCTGAGTTTTTAGCTCCTCGGGTGAAAGGGGCCGACCCAAGGGAATGATCTCATAAATATCTGTATGCGTACTCGGCCCGCCAGAACGAGTGATCAGAAGCCGCACCTTGTTCGTCTTGACCGGCGCAAACCGAACCAGCCAGGACGGGGTCTTAGCGTCCTTGACCTCGGCCACCGTAGTAAACTGGTTCTGTCCTGGGCCGGCTGCCTGTACCTGGGCGTCCAGCAGGCCGTCGTTGTCGGGCCGCTCGCCAAAAAGGGCCAAGCCCACTACCTCTTGCGCGGCCAAAAACTCCAAAACGATCCATTGGGGCGACTGAGGACTAGGCTGGTGCTCAGCCACCCACTTGGTTCGCCGATTGCCGTCGATGGCTAGCTCCGGTGCATAGGGACCACCCGCTCCCATAAAGACCGAGGAGGCCGTTACCCGCACCGCCGCAATCGGACGCATGTCCGTCGGCTTCCAGTCGGCCGGCACAGGTTGGAAACTTTCCTCCGCTGCCGCGGCAACCCGTACCCCAGCCGCCCCCAACGCCCCGATCCCAAACACCCAAACAAATCGCCAAAAGATTTTCATCTATGGTGCTCCTGTAGATACCGAGGAATCCGAAACCAAAGGATAATTGCCGAAAACCAGAGGATGGTTCTATGGAGTGGTTTCCCTTCTACAACAGCAATGAAAACGTCCGCCTCCGCATCTAGCTAGCCGTTGGCTAGACGGCCACTTGGCGCGGAGGGAAGAGACAGTTTCAGCACTCGGCTGAAATGTTACCCAAAAACTTACCCTCTCCCAGACGGCGCCTACGCCAAGGCGGTTGTTTCGCTCGCCTGAAGGGGTAAGGACTTACTTTCTTTAGTATAACCAGCCTGGCGGCCAAATCGGACAGGCTCCGTCGTTCGGTGCGTACCGTTTTGCGCCATTTTTGTACTGTTTTGCGCCCGCCCTCTGCGACGTTATTTTCAACCCAACCAATGAGAGACTTCCCCCCAGGTGAAATCAGAAGAGTTAGAGTCGAATGTCTAAATTAGCAGGGTCAGTCGTTTTCGGGGCGACGACCATGAGTTCGATTTTATCCAGATTAAAAGGTCTTCTTGCCTATCGGCCGGCGGCTCTTTCGGGAACACGTAATATCACAGCCGAGCGTCCAAACAGCCTCTACCCACTGTGGGAGAGGCCGGCATTTCCAAAGGCAAAGCCGGGTGATGGGGAAATCTCCCTCTCCCCTCCCTGGGAGAGGGTGGCTTGCAAAGCAAGCCGGGTGGGGGGCCTTTGAGACCGAAGGCAGAAGGCCGAAGGCAGAGGGCAAAAGACGTTAAAATTGCGGAACTGTCTGTCTGCCTTCTGTTCTGTCCCCTCCGCCCTTGGTGGGTCTTCCCCCTCACCCTACCCTCTGGGCGCGGTGGGGAGAGGGGAACAAAATAAGCCCACTGTCCCGCCAGGGGAGAGTGGAGAAAAATAATCGCACTCCATTCGGCTGAAGTAGTACGGGGACACTTTCCCTTGGAGGGTGGGTGGTGCGATGGGGAGATCATTCCGCTCTTACCACAGGCTATTGATGATTTCGACGGAGCGATCGACGAGGATTTGGCCGCCTTCGGGGCCGACCTGGCTGCTTTGGACAACGGCACTATAGCCGCCGCCAGCCACCGCCTTTTTTGTGGGCAGGTAGCCTGCCGAACCGCAGCTTAACTGGACCACAAAGGTCTGCATCGCCTTGCTCCGGCCCTTAATACGCAGGCCGTAGTCCAAAAACAGTTCAAACGGGTTGGTAACGATGGCCACATCGCCAAGCCGAATCACATGAAGCTCCATGATCAGGTTCGGCTCTTTCTCTTGGGTTTGGAAACGTTCGACCACCTTTTGATGCCAGACCTTTCGGGCATGATCGGCGGGGCCGGGCGTAGGTTTCCTCCGGAGGGCGTCCACCTCGGCCTGAGCGGCGGCGGCTTCCTCCGGAGTAACTTTCCGCTTGGGCAGCAGGAGGTCCTCCACCCGATGGACCATCGGTACATCTGTACGTATATCCTGGCGGGTAAGTTCCAAAACCTCTTCCACCTCCCGGACAATCCGGCGGGCAATCTCCTGGGTGGCCGATAGTTTGCGAAGCGTCTGCATCCGCTGGTCTGCCGCTTTCCGGTACATTAGATGCGGCGACTGGTCCCCAGCCGCCCCTGGCCAACCCAATACACAAAGCCCCTTATATTTGGCCTCCAATTGCTCTCGCACATCATGCCAAAAGTCGGCGTTGATCGTGGTGCGGCCTTCTACTTCCTGCGACGGGCAGGCCACGTTAATGGCCGCCGCAATGGGCCGATTCTCCCTATCCCAGAAAAAGAGCATCTCCAGGCCGTGGTCTTCGCCGCTTTCGAAGTTTTGGAAGTCGGGCCGGTTGGTCGGACCGTACATGACAGCCGATCCATCCGCATACACAGCCCGCCGATTGTGCCCTACGACCGCATAGCCCAGTCCCCAACTGACGCCGCCCGGCTTTCGGCCTTTCCATGCCTGGCTGGCCAATTGGGTGAGCCGATCCACTAGAAAATCCAGATATTCTGACGGCTGCATGACGCCCTGTTTGGGAATCTCATACCAGGAAGGGTCCAACACCGGCGCGGTGTGCGTGTGGGTGGCCGTCAGGACCAGTTTGCGCACGTCAAAGTCGGCCAATTCCTGCCGGAGCCGATCCCGAAGCTTCTGCTGCAACTCCTCCGTAATCACGGTTAGGTCGCAGGAGATCAAAAGGGCCTGGTCCTGGGGTCGGTCGGCCTGCCGAGTTTCCAGAGCCACGGCAGCAGCCCGCAACGGATTATCCACGCCCTTGGAAATCCGAAGATGAAACTGCCCCTGCAAGGCGACTGGTTTGTCCGGGGTGATATCGACCGCAGCCGCCCCCACCCACAGTTCTGCCCCCGCAGCCGCCGGCAAACAAAAACCCAAAAACACCAAGGCGACACACCCCGAGATGAAAGAAGTAAATTTTCTCATGGAAATTCTCCTTACCAAAGAGGTTCCCTTGGGGACGGAAAATCGCTTTTTCTCACGGTAGGCGTTAGTCTTTCCACATCGTAAGGAAGAGTGGGCCAGGTGAGTGCAAGAGCTGACATGCCCCTGGAACTCCTACGCATCCCCTCAGGAGGGGAGAAGCCGACTTGGCCAAAGCCCAAGCTGGATGAGGGGGCCTTTTCAATCAGCCCGCTGGGAAGAGTGGGGGGCAGGAAGTAACCACTGGCTGCAGAGGCCGGACAACATCCTTTGCCCGGTTCCTTTTATTTATTCTTCGGGTCGATTGCTACTTTTTTCGGTTAGTAGTTTGCTGGCTCCGAACCACCTCAGCAATCCTCCCAGGGGAGTTCCAAGAAGGATGGAGCAGAAGATGGGCGGAAAATTGTTCTACGCCAAACACCTAGCAAAGATCAATCCCCCACCGCACCGCCGAGAAGTTCGCCGATCGTGGTCCTCCAACAGACTCGCAGAGTTTCCTACGAAATTGCGAATTACTCTGTTTCGATCCTTACTCCGGGTTGGGAGAAATCTCTAATACTGGTTCCAGGAAATGTAGGATACAAAATCATTCCACGATTTCCTTCTCGTTCGATTCTTACCCCAGGTTGGGAGAAATCTCGAATGCTTGTTCCAGGTAAGGTAGGATACAGAACCATTCCACGATTTCCTTCTCGTTCAATCCTTATTCCAGGTTGGGAGAAATCTCTAATGCTTGTTCCAGGAAATGTAGGATACAGAATCATTCCACGATTTCCTTCTCGTTCGATCCTTACTCCAGGTTGGGAGAAATCTCGAATGCTTGTTCCAGGTAAGGTAGGGTAAACGATTGCGTTTCTATGTTTTGCGGATTCCCATTCCCCCTTATATTCCTCCTCATCCTGAGGAAGTGTATTCGGGAAAACAATAGACGGGGAAGATTTGGTTGAGTTAGAGTGGAATGATTTTTTTATATGAGGAAGTCCCACAGCACAACAAGCTACTATCAGCCAAATAATCCAATTATTTTCATCGTTAACCCATGAAGACATCAGTAGTTCCTCCTTTTTTCTTGTGGGAAAGCCGGATAATTTTACCTCCGTACTGTTTTTACCTAAAAAGAAAAAGCTATATCTATTGAACCTTGAATTGCTGTAACCTTTCAGCCGAGTGGCAAAACTGGCTCTTCCCACGGGTGGGAGAGACCAGCTGAGCCGAAGGCAAAGCCGGGTGATGGGGCCAAAAGGCCACTTGAGTGTATTATTTCCCCACCCGCCAGGGAGAAAATAAGCTTATTCCATTCGGCTGAAGGATTACGAATTGCTAAGGCTCTGTTGAAACCTTTTCTGCTCAGGGGCCAAACCCCGCCAAAAGCGGAGCAAAAGGAGCCACGATGTGTAAAACCTCCTCCGGATCCAGACAACCCTTCAACAGAGCCAATTGTTAGTGCACTGTCCATCGGGTGCGGCTGATTTTTTGTGGTTAGTTTAGGGGGCTTGGGGCAGATAGGTCCTCCATAGCAGCTCGAAGCGGTCGTCCTGCAAGGCGGCTCGCAGGGCCAGGATCGCCTCGACGCTGGAGCGACGCCAATTCCTCATCCC
>JANXAQ010000196.1 GCA_025062105.1 Thermoguttaceae bacterium | reverse complement strand
CAGAGGTTCCGAATCCGTCACCCGCGGCTTCTATCCACTTTCAACTGCCACTAAGACATATTTGCCGGAGGGAGCATCCGATGACTGTGGTTATTGCCGAGGTAGGGCTTCGTTGGATTTCTGTGGCTTTGGTTTGGGTTGCTGCAGGGGGCCTAGGCCAGCTCGATGCACCCACGAAGGCGCCGGGACCGGCGTCGCATCCTGCTGCTACTTGTTCAGGGGAGGGGCTCCGCTGGACGCTCGACCTGTCTGGGGAGTGGGACTTCCGTATGGATCCGCAGGATGTGGGCCAGGCAGAACATTGGTATAAGCCAGGCGTCCCTTTTCCACGGAAGATCAAGGTCCCTGGAGCGTGGAATGCCCAGGGGGTCGGAATCCCGTCGGACAAGCCGATTCCCGACGCGGGCATCTATGGTGAGGGGAACGATTTCAGCCGTCTCTTCCATGTCTTCCCCGGCCCGGGCTGGTATCGGCGCAGCATAACTATCCCAGGCCACTGGCAGGGCAAGCGGATCTGGCTCAAGTTTGGGGGCGTGCATCGCACTGCCGACGTTTGGCTGAACAGCCGCTATCTTGGCAAGCACATCGGATACGTCACCCCTTTCAAATACGACGTGTCGGAATTACTCGAGCCGGGGCAAACCGGTCTCCTGGTGGTGCGAGTGGATGGCAGGCGGCGCCCGGAGGTTGACCCGCTGTACGGCTGCATGGACATTCTTGGATTCGGCGCTCCATGGGGTGGTATCTACCGCAAGGTCACGCTGGAGGCGACCGCCCCGAACTGGATTGAAGACGTTTTCGTAGTGCCCCGCGTAAGTGAAGGCCTCGCCGAGGTCCGAGCCACTATCGGCTCGACCGGGCCCCTGACCGACGTTGCCAACCGCCTCCGGGTGGGGGCAAGCGTCTATAGTCCCGATGGGCAGCTTGCGGTGGAGGCCAAAGCCCCACTCACCCAGCAGGGCGATGCGACCTTGCTGGCACGTATCCCTGAGGCCAAGCTCTGGTCGCCCCGCGACCCACAGCTCTACACTGTCAAGGTAACCCTCCTGGATGGCGAGCAGGCGCTGGACAGCGTCTCGGTGCGTTTCGGCATGAGGGAATTCAAGGTGCGGGACGGGCAGTTCCTGCTCAATGGCAAGCCATTCTTCGTGCGGGGATATGGCGACGCTTGCATTTACCCGAACACCATCGCCCCGCCGACCGACCCAGCTGAGTACCGGCGCCGGCTCAAGATCGCCAAAGACTACGGTTTCACCTACGTGCGCCACCACACCTGGGTCCCGCTTGAAGAGTACTTGGACGTGGCCGACGAGATCGGCATCCTCGTCCAGCCGGAGCTTCCCCTGGATTCCCCACATTCCCTACCAACCACTCCCCAGGGGAAACAACTCTACCTGGATCAATGGGAAGGGATGATCAAGGCCCATCGCAACCATCCCTGCATCGTCACCTGGTCAATGTCTAACGAAGTCGGGGACAAGAGGTTCGCTGAGCTGGCGTCCACGATGTACCGCATGGCAAAGCGGCTCGACCCGACAAGGCTGGTAATAGACACCGACGGAGGCGTTGACTTCACGCACCTGGAGGCGGAAACTGCCGACTTTGTGAGCATGCACTTCGGAGGCGAGGGTGTTATCTTTGGCTACCAAGACTCCCTATACTCTCTGGATGGGCCACGGCCGAGAAAGCCGCTCATCGCACACGAGATGGGCTACTTCGTCACTCTGCCGGACCTCAGGCAGATTGAGCTGTTCGAGGGCGGGGTGCGGCCATATTGGCTCTATAAGGCGCGGGATGTGGCGCGGGCCAAGGGCTTGCTGGACAAGTACCCAAAATGGCTAGAGAATTCGTACCGCTTGCAGGCGCTATGCCTGAAGACGAACTACGAGGCCGCGCGCCGGGGGCCTCTCCTGAGCGGCTACAGCCAGTGGCTGCTTCAGGACTACCCTGGCTGCCCCGAGGGCATCTTGGACATCTTCTACCAGCCCAAGGCCCTGAGCGCTGCGGAGTTCCGGCGGTTCAACGCGCCGACGGTACTGCTGGCGGACCTACCCCGCCGGAACTTCCGCTGGGCAGACACGGTGAAGACCAGCTTCCTGGTCTCACGCTACGAAGATGAGCCCTCCTCAAACGCCACCCTCTGCTGGCAGCTTCGCGCTGGGCCCGATGTGCTCGCAGCGGGCAAGAAGTCGGGGCTCAAAATCGCCTCCGCATGCGTCCAAGAACTCATGTCGCTGGAGTTCGTGCTCCCACGCCGAGCGCAGGCCCAGAAGCTTACCCTCGCCGCCGAGCTCACCGATGAGAACGGCACTATAGCCAACGAATGGAACCTCTGGGCCTTTCCCGACGAGTTGCTCAAGGCCCAACCCGGCAAGGTGTGCTTCTACGGATTCGAACTGCTGAAGAAGTACTACCCCTGGGCCGAACAGTGGCAAGGCGACGGCCGGGGCAAGACCTGCCAACTGCTGGTCTCTGCCCGTTTCGACGCCGGCGTGTTGGGCTACCTCGAGAACGGGGGGAGGGTGTTGCTCTTGAGGCCCCAGCCTGTCTTTCCGACCGTGCAGACCTATGCGTTCCGGCCAGCCTCGTGGAATCTCCGCCGGGAGGGGATACACGTCGGGACCGCCATCGAAGAGGACCATCCCGCACTGCGGGCTATGCCCTGCGAGGGCTGGTGCGACCTCCAATTCTTTGGTCTGGTCCTGGGGTCGGTGATGGTCGACCTCGAGGAGCTGCCGGTCAAGGTCAGCCCCATTATCCGCGTCCTCGATCTTTGGCATCAGATGAGGAACCGAGCGTATCTCTTCGAGGTCTCCGTGGGCAAGGGAAAGCTCTTGGTCAGTGGACTTAATTTCTCTGTCGCGCTGGGGGGCGAGGATCCCCCCGACACTTACCCCTGGTGTCGGCAACGTCCGCCAATGACGGAGGCCGGGTTCGCAGGACACTTCGCTTTCAAGATCCCACCCGGATACCGCCTAAGACCCCCGATCCCGCCCGAAATATTGGGGCCTGACGACCCGGCTGGCGTGTACTTCTTCGACCAACTGCTCCGCTACGCCCTCGGAAACGAATTCTCCCCGAAAGCGGCCCTCGATGTTGCCTACTTGAGGGGCAAGCTCAAGTGACCGTACCCCAGGCACCAGAGCCTACGGCCGCGTGGTGATAACCGTGGTGGCTGCCCCGGTCCAGGAAGTTCGGAAGAAGGCCCAACGAAACTAATATGGGCTGTACTTTCTCAAAAATTCCACTAGGCGGGGGCTGGCGGGGGCTTAGGTCCAGCAGGCAATCCCCGTGCTGGAGCAATTTCTTGCCGACGAAGCCAAGCCGAACAACAAACCAACATGGTTGCTCCACCATTGGTTACAGCAACCGGCTGTGCCGCTTGGACTGCTATTTCGGAACCAGTTTACCATTTTGCCCGCCAAAATGCTGTCCACCAGCCGGCTCTGCTGCTCTGCATAGGAGATCCGGATGGGAAATCCGACACTGCGATCGATCCCAGGCAGGCCGCTTTGCCAACCTCAGCGCTGGGCTGGTAGAATTCCTTGAACCGTAGCTTGCCGTTGGAACGCTCGCTTCAGAGGAGCAAAGATATCTTTCAGATTCTTTGGCGGCACCCATCTGGGACCGAAGCCGTCCACCATTTTGCGACCAACGCCGCCCAACAGCCTTTCTATGCCGAGCCGCCAGATGGCTCCCGACCAAGCGAACCGGCAGACTATCAACGCTTCCGGAAGTATCAACGCCTCCGGCAGTACCATCTCCACCAGCCTACGGGCAAGCAGCCTGATCTTGCCCCCGACGGAAGAACGAAGATAATAAGAACGACTCCTGTGCTCCGGCGAGCCGAGGGCGGCCAACCATCGGGCTACACCGCGGCGGCCCGACGGCTAAAACCAAGCCGACCATCAAGGCGATCCACCGACCTTGCAGAGCGGCGGTCCAAGTGGCTGGCCAATGGTTGCAACCAACTCAAAAGGTCTTCTGGCACGTCCACGGCACGCTCCATCCAATCCAGAGCATCCTTGCTTTCCTGGGGTAAAAAAGACTTCCCTTTCTTTGCCCCCCAGGAGAGTTTTTTATTAAAATCGTAACACCCCTGCAAAGGGGAATCTTTGAGAACGGACAGTTACAGAAAAGCGCGCGGATTTTCAGTTATTTGTGGTGAGAAAGGTTTGCCCGTGGAGCAGTTTGTGAGAATCGTGGTTTTTTATCTAGGGGTGATGGGGACCATTTTGGGAGGTAACGTCTATGGGGAGAACCTGTTGGACATGTACGAAGTGGTGTGGCAAACGCCTAGCGATGGGCCCCAGGGCTCTATGCCGTTGGGCAACGGCGAGGTAGCGTTGAATGCCTGGATGGAACCTTCTGGAGACCTGCGATTGTACATTGCCCGGAGCGATGCGTGGGACGAGTACGGTCGGCTAGTGAAGGTGGGCGGCGTGCGAATCCAAATCGGGCAATCCGAAGGAGCTGCCCGGCATTTTTTCCGGCAGACCCTTCAGGTACGCGCCGGTACGTTGACCGCTCAATATGGTCCGGCAGAAGAAAAGTTTCATTGGCGAGTGTGGGTTGACGCCCACCGGCCGGTCATCTATGTGGAGATTCACTCTGCCAAGCCCACCGAGGCTAAGGCCCGGCTGGAACTCTGGCGAACCCAGCCGGTAATTCTCCCTCATGAAGAAGTAGATATCTTTATCTTTAAAGAGCTGGAAAAGATCGTTGTCCAGCCGGATACTGTGCTCACCGGCCTCAAAGAGAACATCGGGTGGTACCATCACAACCGAAAGTCGATCGGGCCTGCTCTGTGCGCCCGAATTCAGGGGATTGAAGATTTTCCTCGGCCGGACCCGCTTTTGGGACGCACCTTCGGAGCGGTGATTGCGGCCAGCCGACCAGATCGCCTGGACGACCAAACACTGCGCAGCAAGTTGGGCAATGACCATCTTTTTGAAATCTACGTGCATACCGAACATCCTTCGTCGCCGGAGGAGTGGTTGGCGAAGGTCCAGCAAGAGCTAGAAAAAGCTCGATCCATTCCCTTAGCCGCTCGGCGCGCAGAACATGAACAGTGGTGGACCGACTTCTGGAACCGCAGTTGGATCCACATCCGCTCAGCCGGTCCGCCGAGTCAAAGTAAAATCCCCCGGGATGCGCCTCTCCACTTGGGCGTTGAAGAGGATGACGGCTTTACGGTGGCGCGGGCGTACCAATTGCAGCGGTATATGAATGCCTGCGCCGGACGAGGCCGATATCCAATCAAGTTCAACGGTTCGTTGTTTACCGTGCCTTGGGAGGGTCGGCCTGGGGGGCCGGATTATCGGCGGTGGGGGCCTGGCTATTGGTGGCAGAACACCCGCTTGCCCTACTACACCATGCCTGCGGCGGGCGATTTCGATTTGATGCAACCGCTATTTCGGATGTACGCCCAGGATTTGTTCCCGCTATTTCAGTTTCGCACCCGCCGCTATTTCAACCACGACGGCATCTACATTCCCGAGTGTATCTACTTTTGGGGAGACGTTTTTATGGAAACCTACGGCCGGCGCCCTGCTTCGGAGCGGGACGATAAACTCCAGGAAAGCCGGTGGCACAAATGGGTATGGGTCTCCGGCCTGGAACTTACCTGGTTGATGCTCGACTACTATGACCACACCCAAGACGACAAGTTTTTTAAAGAGCAGATCTGGCCGGTGGCCCGGGAGGTGATGCGTTTTTTCGAGCACTATTATAAAACCGGGCCGGACGGCAAACTGGTTTTCTCCCCGGCCCAGGCGTTGGAAACCTGGTGGGAGTGTGTGAACCCCATGCCAGAGATAGCTGGTTTACATGCGGTGGCCGGTCGGCTATTGAGCCTGCCGAAAACCTTACTCTCCGCCGAGGACCAGGCCTGGCTCCAACGCTTCCAGGCCAAACTGCCCGATCTGCCCACCTGCAAAACCGAAGACGGACGCTATATGCTTGCCCCAGCCCAGCAGTATAAAGATAAACGCAATATCGAAAATCCCGAACTCTATGCGGTATTTCCGTTTCGGCTGATTGCTCTGGGAAAACCGAACTTGGAGTGGGGGTTGTTGGCCTTGGAACACCGGTTAGATCGAGGTCCAATCGGCTGGCGACAAGATGATGTGTTCATGGCCTATCTGGGATTAGCAAATCCGGCGCGCCAATATCTGGTTCAACGGGCAAAAACAAAACATCCTGAGTCCCGGTTTCCGGTCTTCTGGGGGCCGAACTATGACTGGGTCCCCGACCAATGCCACGGCAGTATCCTGATGAAAACCCTCCAAGCCATGCTCCTGCAAACCGACGGCCCCCAGATGCATCTACTACCCGCTTGGCCTGCGGATTGGGATGTGGAGTTCAAGCTCCAGGCTCCCCAGAGGACCATTCTGATCGGCAAAGTAACCGACGGCAAACTGGTTCATCTGGAAGTCCAGCCCGAAAGTCGCCGGAAAGACCTGAAAATAGGCAGCCCCCAATAGGAACATGGGCGTTGCAGACAGCCTCGTCTTGCCCTTAGGGAGCTTTGAATAACGAATTAAACCGGGCCTACCTCGGAAAGCCGAAAAAATGGGGTATCTGCCGGACCGGGGGAGTTTATTTGGTAATTCAACCCTCAATAAAGCCTCGTTAGAATTATTCAAAGGTTCCGCCCAAAAAGAGATAGCACTACGACAGAGCACAGCATAGGGAACCTCCTTTTTCTTCCATAACCTACCCTTTTAACCTAGGGTGAGAGAATTGGCGTCCCTCGGCGCCCCTTCTGACGGCCGTAGGGGAGGATTTCCCCGGCTCAAAGGATATGATACTTCTAAGCTCGACTTTTGCCATTTTGGACGTTGCTCTGGAACAAGAATGCTCTAACTTCTTGTAACTCTTGGAGTTAAGAAATTATGTGCGCAGAAGGAGCTTCCGTCGTAACTACTGCAAGCAAAAGCAGCTAGGG
Organism: Thermoguttaceae bacterium; assembly: GCA_025062105.1. GTDB lineage: Bacteria > Planctomycetota > Planctomycetia > Pirellulales > Thermoguttaceae > JANXAQ01. The sequence continues at coordinate 2,393 of JANXAQ010000196.1, read as the reverse complement.
AGAATGTCAAACGTCGAGCTAAGAAGCGGTCCTAAAAATAGGAATTCCGTGGTTCTCTAACCTTTCGGGGGGAACGGACCCTGCCTCAGAAACCCTTGAAACCAAAGGAGACCGACGCGACAGAGATCGCCCGCTTCTGCGGACGAAAACCCAGCAAAATGCAATTTAGAACGGCCTCTAAGAATCGTGGAAGTGTGTAGTGTTTCATTATCCACCGGAGGGAGCCACAGCGATGGCTGGACATTTGACGACGCTGTATCGCTGTTCGTTGGCGCTGCTGACGGACCTGTATCAGCTGACAATGGCCTATGCGTATTGGAAGACGGGGCTGGGCAGTCGGGAGGCGGTTTTTCATATGATTTTTCGGGAAAAGCCGTTCGGCGGCGCCTATGCGGTAGCCTGCGGCCTGGCAACCCTGGTAGAGTTTATAGAACAGTTCCATTTTGAGCCGGGGGACCTGGAATATCTGGCCAGTCTGAAAGGCAACGACGATCGGCCGCTTTTTGAGCCGGGGTTTCTGGACTTTTTGGCCCATTTTCGCTGGACGCTGGATCTGGACGCCATGTTGGAAGGCACGGTAGTTTTTCCTCAGGAGCCGATGGTCCGGGTGCAGGGGCCGCTGTTGGAAGCCCAACTGCTGGAAACGCCTCTTTTGAACATCATGAACTTTCAGACACTTATTGCCACGAAGGCGGCCCGTGTGGTGCAGGCGGCCCGGGGAGAGCCGGTCATCGAGTTTGGCCTCCGCCGCGCACAAGGGATCGACGGCGCCGTGTCGGCCAGTCGGGCCGCCTATGTGGGCGGTTGCGCTGCCACCTCCAATGTGCTGGCAGGCCGAGTGTTTGGCATTCCGGTCCGCGGCACACACGCCCATAGCTGGATCATGTGCTTTGAGAGCGAACTGGACGCCTTCCAAACCTACGTCCAGGTCCTGCCCAATAATGCCATTTTTCTGGTTGATACCTATGACACCCTGGAAGGGGTGCGGCATGCGATTCAGGTGGGCCGTTGGCTTCGGGAACGAGGCTACCGGTTTGTAGGGATTCGGCTGGATTCGGGCGATCTAGCACAGTTGAGCATCCAGGCTCGGCAGATGCTCGATGAGGCCGGTTTTACCGATGCGGTGATTATCGCTTCCAACGATCTGGATGAATACCTCATCGAAAACCTCAAACTCCAAGGGGCAAAGATTTGCGTTTGGGGTGTAGGCACCCGGTTGGTAACCGGCTTTGGCCAGCCTGCCTTGGGCGGGGTGTATAAACTATCGGCCATTCAAGACGCCCGAGGCCAATGGCGGGATACCATTAAACTTTCCGAACAGACGGTCAAAGTCTCCTGCCCAGGCATCTTGCAGGTCCGGCGATTTGTCCAGCAGGGCCAGGCAATGGCCGATGCCATTTATGACATCCGAACCGCTCTGCCCGCTCCGTGCACCCTGATCGATCCAATCGACATCACTCAGCGGCAGACTATTCCGGTTGATACCGAAGGGGAAGACCTATTGGTTCCTGTGTTTCGGCAGGGCCGACGGGTGTTGGAGCTACCCAGTTTGGAATCAGCCCGGCTCCATTGTCAGGAGCAATTAGCCCTCCTACCGCCAACCGTGCGCCGATTTGTCAATCCGCAGACCTACTTTGTCGGCCTGGAACAGCGCCTTTTTGACCGCAAAACGCAGCTCCTCTTGAAAGCACGCTCTAGCAGAAGATAGACTAAAAGGTTTTGGTAACAGTTCGGCTGGCTGAGAGAATTCACCGAGAGCGGACACGTCTGGCCACATGTCTGTTCGGTTGCTCTCTTGCGCCATACCCGAGGCTAAAAGCCTCTAAGAGGCTGTCTGAAAAGAGATTTTTGGCTTACTCGGTTGCCAAGTGGTTTCCCGCACCAGGGGAGAGACAGCCCAGGATTTGGGACCTTGGGGCCTCAGCCCCTTACCGGCCGTTGGAATAAAGAAGACTGGCTATATCCCTTTTCAGACAGCCTCTAACAAAATGAAAATCTAGATGGTTCTGAGGTGCTACCTGCCCCCTTAGGAGATGGTAGGAAAACTCATTTTGTTAGAAGGTCTAAAATCTGGGATATTCCAACCGGCTGAGATGTTCCCCGGAAAGGGGCTGGCCGGTCTTTGGCGGAACTCGTTTATTTGTGGGAGAAGGATAAGAACCTCTAACAAAATGAAAATCCAAATGCTTCTGAGGTGGTCCTGCCCCTTTGGAGGCTGCTAGGAAAGCTCATTTTGTTAGAGGCTCTAAAGCTATTTTGTAGGAAACCGGAGGAACTCGGCCAATGACGCGCATTCGCGTAGCGGCGGCGGTGCTCAATCAAACGCCGTTGGATTGGGAAGGGAACCGGGCCAACATCCTGGCTGCCATCCAGGCTGCCCAAGAGGCGGGGGT
>JANXAQ010000169.1 GCA_025062105.1 Thermoguttaceae bacterium | reverse complement strand
ATCCGCAGATTTTGGTAACAGCTGAGGACTTCGAGCAGCTGATTAACGTTACCAGTGCCACGGTTTCTCAATTTGCCAGGTTATTAGCTAGCAATCTCCGCAAAAGGAATCCAGACATCGAAGTGGTGCCAATCCGAGTGGGCGATCGGTATGGGGCTTTATATCGTCGATTAGGCCGGGCTAAACGCGATTTCACAGAAATCGATCTCGAATCCTTAATTATCGAAACTGTGGTCGATGGCCGAAAGTATGCCTTCGAACTGCGTACCTATCCAGGACATGTGGAAAAGTATATGAACGACCTGTATGCTGTGTTTTTAATGGCCAAGTTTCTGAAAAGCACTACGCCTTCCCAGCAGCAACCTTCCGAAAAGCCCGTGCCGCCAACCCCTCCAGAAACACCTCAACCGGAACCTTCGGCCAAACCCAGTCCGCCAGAAACGCCTTCCACACCAGAACCACCTCCGGAGAAGCCTAAACCTAAAGAAACTCCCACACCAGCACCTAAACAACCTCCGCAGACCAAACCGGCAGAAGAAAAACCTCGGCCCAAATCCGAACCGGCAGAAAAGCCGAAAAAGAAAAAACCCATCGACTTTGAGATTATCGAATAACCAGGCCTTCCACAGCCTCCTCCTTTAATATTTCGTTGAAAGCCGGGGGATAAGGGGCTGTTTTGATCGGCTCTAGATCCAGGAAAACCGGAGTAAGGCCAGGGAATATCGAAGGCTTCTAATCAAGGCTGGAGTCCCTTTTCGTTCGAATTTTGCCACTTTTTCGAATTTTGTTTTCCACCACTAGTTACTACAAAACCTGCTTGTGTTCCTACAATTTCCTAAGTCCAATAGTTACATGGAGTTAGAACATTGCTCTTCTAGTGGAAGGCTCAGAACGGCAAAAGTCGAGCTTACTGATGGGGTAGCCTATGCAAAAGGGTCACCATATAGTGAACTTTTTGAAGGTTCTTTCTTAGTGGTCGGTTTTTCGAGCCGATTAGCTACTGGCTACTGGCGATGCGGGTAACCCTATATCTGATTAGCGGTGGGCAAACCCAAATGGTATCAACACTGTGGGATTAAGGAGAGCTTTTTGCCAAAGAGCGACTTACAGGAGAGATTTCAGATATCGTAAGCTTCGCTCGGCTTGGTCGATTGTGCCGCATTCTACGGACATGACAATATCTCGTGGGCAGCGTCGCAGGATACTGATGATCCTGGGCCAATCCAACACGCCTTCTCCGCACGCACAGCCTACCGGAGTGCCGGTTACTTTACCCCGTTCCGCTTCGCTATGTTCGTAGCTAATGTCTTTGGCATGGAGGTGAACAAGTCGATCCAGCACCCGTTCTAACCACGTGTATGGATCTTGGCCTGCTAGATAAGCGTTGCCAGTGTCCAGATTAATACCGATACAGGGCGATTTGACCAGCCCCCAAATGCGATCCAGGCCTTCGGGGGTTTTGGAATATTGGGCGTGGCATTCTAGGCCGATCATCACACCTCGGGGTTCGGCGACAAAGGCTGCCTCTTGGAGAGTATATTTGATAAGCACAAAATCTTCTTCTTCGGTAGTCCAGGGGGCTTTGATGCCTTCATCGGTATTGACGACCGGAGCGCCGCACTCGGCTGCATACCGGATGGCTTGCCGGAGGTAATCGGCATGACGATCCGGTCGGCCAAGCGGCCCATGGGCCTGTAGGGCAGAAATTTTCAACCCATACTTCTCGCACAACCGCCGCATCTGGTACGGATCGTCCCACAACGAACAAGTATGGTAATAGCCAGCCTCACTCATTAGTTCTCGGCCCCAATGGACCATCGGTTCGACGTACTCGTAGCCCATCTGGGCGGCCTTTTCCAGACCCCATTCAAACGGCTTGTCGTGGTGTCGGGTGGCTTCTAGATTCATGCCAATATAAATGTTACCCATCGTCTCAGCCTCCTCTAGATAGTATGCATCTAAACATATTACCAACGAGCTCCCCGTTTACCTTCGTTCTGGACTGTTTCACTTCGCTAGGCGTTTGCTATTTGTGCTAACTCCTTTTATTTCCAGTGGTTCCGATGAAACCTCTCTTTGTTTCCGTAATTTCCTACAGCCATATGTTCAGCCAGCGTATTCCTCTTCCAGCGCAAGGTCCCAAATGGCAAAAGTCGAGCTAGTGCGCCTCTGACCTATTTTGGCTAGAGTAGGTGTTATCAGTCTATCCGCTTTAGCCGTAGCCGGCTAGTGGCCCCACCGGATCAGCTCAGCCGACCGGAGTAACCCTATTTTTCCCCTTTTGGCTTGGCAGGACATTGAAGGGATGAATAGATCAGGTTGAGCTCGACTTTTATCAATTTTTGTCTTCTGCCGAAATGGAAAAGTGCTAGCTCCTTTGTAGCTATGGAACTTGGGAAATTGCATGGGCAAAAGGATGGTTTGTTGTAATCCTTGGGGACAAAACAAGTTCGGGAAAATGGGGGCAATTGGGTGGGTAGGCCAGAAGGGCCTGCTGGGCCTGCATGAGGAAAGGATGCGGGGAACCGATCTTTTTGCTTCGTCGCCCTCGTTACCTTCGGCAATGTGGGCCATTGGCTCGAAAGGCCGTGGCTTGCCAGAAGGAGAACCAGGGGGATTTTTACTTAGCAGAAGTATTCGAAATTTTAAACAGTCGGTGGGTGTTGGCCTGGGCCACGGCGGCTAGGTGTTCTATGGGTTGGTCGCGGAGTTCGGCTACCCGCTGGGCCACTAGCAGCAGATGGGCCGGCTCATTGCGCTGGTGTTTGCCCCGCAGCGGTTCCGGCACTAAATAAGGGCTATCGGTTTCTAATAGGAGTCGATCGTCTGGCACACAAACGACCGCTTCTTGAAGGAGATGGAATTTTTTATTTTTGTAGGTGGCCGAGCCGGCAAAGCTGATATAAAGCCCCAATTCCGTGGCTGCGTAGGCGGTTTCCAGATCGCCAGAAAAGGCATGCCAAACACCCTGCAAGGGACTGCGGTCCAATGCCTTGTCTAGAGCGGCCAAAAGTTCCTCCTCGGCTTCCCGGCAATGCAGGATTACCGGCAATTCCAACTCCTGAGCCAAGCGCAAATGCCGATCTAAAAATTCCAGTTGGGTCTCCCAAGGGGTAAAATCTCGATACCGGTCCAGCCCGGTTTCACCAATGGCTACCACGCTCGGCTGGCGAGCTAATAGGCAAATCTGCTCCCAATCCATCGCGGATGCCGCAAACGCCGCGTTCGGATGGATACCGACTGCTGCATACAGGCCAGGCCAATTTTCTGATAGCTTCACCACCGCTTGGCTCGAAGCGGCTGAGGTACCCGGACAGATCATGGCCCGGACTCCGGCAGCGTGTGCTCGCTGGATCACCTCAGCCAAATCGGTTGAAAACGCTTCATCGTCCAGATGGCAATGCGTATCTACCCAAACACATGCAGATGCTTCGACTGAAGATTCCGCCCCAGCGGAGGATTTTTTTTGTCGCATCGAACGAACCTTCCAAAAAGAGAGCCTCTCATCCTACCTTCTCCACGAGCTCAACTTCTGCCATTTTCCATAACCTCTCTTATCTCCAAGAGTTACAACGGCCTATTGTTTTGCGCACCCAAATTCTTGAGTGCGGGAACCTCTGCATAATCCTGAACATATAGTGAACTTTATGAATTTTTGGTTCTATATTCTTCAGTCACCCCCATCTAAATAGCTACTGGCTGTAGAGTACTAGCAGCATTAGCAACCCGATAGATTGGGACTGAGGCGGGTAACCAAAATAGTATAAAGATATTTCCCTCGAATTGTGCAGCGGTTCCTCCGATTAATCTTAGTTCGACTTTTGCCATTTTTTGTAACTTCTTTTATTTCAAGGAGTTAGTCTTTGAGGATTCTTTGTGGAGCAATTTTTCTTAACCCAATATTTTCAAAGGGTTAGGACATCCAAAGGGGCTGGACTCCTGAAATTGGCAAAAGTCAAGTTCCCTCTAATGCATCAATTACCCATTGGGGAGGGGCTGCCCTTCTAGGAATTGGCAAAACTCGAGCTTCGAGGCTGTCCGAAAAAGCATGTTCTATGATGAAAGGAGAAAGAGGTTTCCTTCCTTAATTCCCCGGCATCTCCAAAATCCCTGTTTTTAAGGAGTCTGAAGGATAGGAGCCGGTCGGCCAAAACCCATTGCAAACCAGCCAAATCCTTTTTTAGGACAGCTTCTTAGCTCGACTTTTGCCATTTTTAGCTTCCTCCCGGAGGGGAAAAATTCTCATTTCTTGTAACTATTGGACTTAGGAAATTCGGTGAACAAAAGGATGTTTCGGCGTAACTCTTGGAAGCAAAAGCAGTTAGGAAAAATGGCAAAAGTCGAGCTTAGGTAGCGCAAAGCTGAGGTCCGGAGGTGGGTTTCTTTCTGCGCAGGTTCCCGCTCCAGCCACCTTTTTTCACAAGGGCTGTCTCTGTGGAAACCCTTTCCGGTCGGAGGCCTAAACTGCCCAAAACTGAAACAAAACCGACCTGTATAGGCAAAATCTCTCCAGAATGGGGGCAAAGTTTCAACAGAGCCACCCGGAGTTTCTATTCTCCCACGCCAACGGACATGGGCCGACCGTTATGTTTCGGCCCTAGGCGCAAAAGGAGGGGGATGGCCTTTTCAGCCCATTGCTGGGGCGATGGATAGGAGGCCGCCTCCGGCCCAAAGCAGGACTCTAGCATCTGGGTATGAATAATGCCTGGATTTAGGGGCACAGCGGCCATGCCCGGAGGCAGTTCCTGGGCCAATGCTTGCGTGAGTCCTTCGATGGCCCATTTGGTCGCACAATATGGCGCTACTTCCGGTGAGGTGGATCGGCCCCAACCAGAACTGATATTGACGATCACCCCCTGCCCACGGGCAACCATGCTGGGCAAAAAATGTCGAAGCACATAATAGACGCCCTTAATGTTGACGTCGATGACTGCCTCGAACTCTTCCGGCGGCACCTGCCACAGCGGAGCGTTCCGGTTGATCAGTGCTGCATTGTTGATCAAAAGATCCACCACTGGGCTATCGGCCAGCACTGCCTTGGCCCAGCGGGCGACTTCCGGCTCCTTGGCCACATCTACTACATCAAACCGATGCGGCGGCCCAAACCGCCGCCGAAGCTCATCAATGGCCTCTGCTGAGCGGGCGCAACCGGCCACCACATGCCCCCGGTCTATAAAGCCTTCGACCATTGCTCGACCCAAACCCCGACTTACTCCTGTAATCACAATCCGCCTTGGATGCTCTTTGGCCATAGCTATTTTCTGTCTCCTGTTTGGTGGCTCCGATCTAGACCAGCGTTTGTGAACGAAAGAAGCAGTTTTGTACCATTTCAGCCAAGGAGCTTACCAGCCGCTGCTCGCTGCAGAAAAGACATGACAGGCCCAAAGGCAAAGGGCTTGCAGAGGGCCAAAATGCCTCCTGGTCTGGCCTTTGCCTTTCATTCTGCCCCTGCTGACAGCGAGGCAACGCAGGAGAAAATAAGAGGCGCTAAGGCTCTGTTGAAACCTTTTCCGGTCGGAGAGGCCTAAACCCACTCAAACTGCAGCAAAACCGACAAGCATGGGCAAACCCCTCCCAGACTGCGGACAACCTTTCAACAGAGCCAGGCTCTAACAAAATCACAGTCTGCAGAAAGCGGAAGGCTCTCTTTGCTGCTCATAAAGGGGAGGACCGTTCATTTTGTTAGAGATTCTAACCCGCCTCTTTTCAGCTCCACTAGTACGAACTTTTTAGTGTAACGAGCTTGGCATGCTGGTCAATGGTGGGCCCCTGCCGGCTTGTCCAACGAACGTTTGGAGCGTTTATATACAACCTATCTCCCCCAAATCTCCTAAACGGATTAGTAAAGATTAGCCGCATCCGCGTCTTTCTGCAATCGCTGCTGGGCTAGGCCGGTAAAGGTCCGATTCTGTGAGCACTATGTCCATGCGCACGTCGGAGGGCAGCAGAGGCAGTTCGGGCAGGATCTGACACTGATAGGCTAAGCCCACTAGTACCGTATCCTGTCGGGCATTTGCAAGGAGCCGATCGTAGTAGCCTCGGCCATGCCCGAGCCGACCCCCCTTTCGGTCAAACGCCACGCCCGGTACAACCACCAAGTCCACCTCTTGAATGCTGGCTTGCCGGTCCGGCAACTCGCGCAGCTCCCGCCGGGGTTCCAAAATGCCGAAACTGCCCGGCTCTAACTCCGCCATCGACCGAAGCCGAAACAGTTTTAAATCTTTCCCCAGACAATAGGGAACTAGCAGTTGGCGCTGCAGGAAGGTAGGCTTGATGCGGGGAGCCTGTTCGGCTGGTGGTTGGGCGGTGCTTTTGGGAAAGCTACTCTCCGGGAAATGTTCCGAGGAAGGTTGCGGTTTTTCAGGGCAAGAAGATTTGCCGGCGGCGGTTTGTTCTGGTTTTGCCTGTTCTGGTTCGAAGGGCTTTGCTTCGCCGAAGAATGCCGACCAAAGGGAGCCGCCGCCTACTTCGCCTAAAAGCCAGCGCAACATCGGCTGGGTGCGGACCTCATCGCCATAGTGGACATAAAAGAGGATGGTTCGGGCGGCCTGGAACTCCGGCAGAGCCAAAAGGTTCTGGCAGATCGCCAGGCTCCGGCCGTCTTTATCCTCCAGCTTCGCCCGTCGCCGAAGCGCCTCCTGCCGCAACTGGGCCTTTTGCCGCCGAACCTCTTCGACCGATTGGTTCATGAACGAAGATTCCTGTAATCTTTTGGAAACGCCTTTAAAATCTCTCCTGGGATCGCCTCCGCGCCTTGTATTTTTTAAGGACTTATATCGTCTTCTCTTTATGCCGCTTTGGGGGTTAGGACTAAAAACGGCTCGGCTGTTCCCGTTGGGTTGGCCAGCCTCTGGGGGAAGGCCAGTCCAGAGGGATGGGGAACATAGGTAGTCCCCAGTTTCATCCAACAGCCTCTCTCCCTTTGACAGTTTCCAGAGCAAGGAGTGACGAATTTCAGATTCCACCTCCGATGCCACTCTGGGAGAGAGTTTAGCTCTCTATATCGAGAAATAAAGATATCTAGGGCAAGGCAAATTTGCTAGAAGCAGGCTCGTTTTGCTTGGATCATTCGGCTCCTCACATTCTGACTAATCTCCTTCACTGTAGCTGGGAGCAGGCTCGTTTTGGCTGGATTGTCCCTCTTGCCCACTCAGCCTACAGAATTTCGGCCACCACCTTTGGGGTGCGACTGATTTTTTGTGGTCAGGTTAGGGGATTTGGGGAACATAGATAATCCCCAGGCCCATCGAACCGGTCTTCCCACTGGCATCGGCAGGAACAAAAAGCTCCATATTCCAGATTCCATGGGCTATAACGCTCTG
>JANXAQ010000166.1 GCA_025062105.1 Thermoguttaceae bacterium | reverse complement strand
TGTCAAGCCCTTTTCAAACACGCTCTAAATATTTTGAAAGGAGGGAGCACTGTTGGTAGCCTAGGTGTTTGGCTGGGGACAGTCAAAGTCTACCAAAACAAAGGTTCTTTAAGTTCACTATATGGCCAGTATTTTGAACAGAACTCTAACGCTTCTGGAACTCTGGCAAGCTGTTTAGCAGCGCACCGAGTTTTTCCAGGGCTTGGATATAGCGATGACTGGCCGTGGCGGGACTGAGGCCTAATTCTTCTGCTACCTCCTGATTGTTAAGTTGCTCGAAATGCCGAAGGGCCAAGATCTCCCGGTCTAATGGGTCCAACTGACTAATAATTTGTTCAATATGGACGGATATATTCTGGCGTTGGGGGATTTGACCGTCTTGGTTAAATTGACCGGCCAGATGCATCGATAAGGAGGCAGAGTCGGCCTGTGGGCGGCGGATCGACGGTCCGGCGATATTTTCGGAAGGGGGCTGCTCGGCTTGCTGCCCTAGAAGTCGCTCGTGCCATGCCAAAATCCGTTGTCCTATGAGATATCGAAACCATAAAAAAAGCGGCATCGGGGGTTGGGCAAGGTATTGATCCAGACGTCGAACTGCCTCCAAAAATGCCTCTTCCAACACCTCCGAGGGATCGACTCGGCCCAGCAAACGCCGGTCCAATCGCACCTCGATCATCCGTCGCAGACGGTGGCGATGGCGCAAAAACTCCCTGGCCAGGGCAGCTTGACCTCCTCGCCGGAGCCGATCCCTGGTCTCCTCATCCAGATGGCTTCCCTCTGCAGCAGCGAAATTACCAATCTGAGGAGGGGGTTTTTGTCTGGCGGGATCGTCCATATCTAGCATTATGTGCTTGAAGTTACCTTTGCCGCATGGGGGATAGATTCCGAGGCTGAAAATTTTTCGGAGGGCTACCGTGTTTTATTTGCCGCAATAGTCGATGGCGCGGGCCAATTCGCTTTTCAGCTCCGGACGGCGCACAATGCGGTCGATGAACCCATGTTCTAGCAGGAATTCACTGGTCTGAAATCCTTTGGGTAATTCGATTCGGATGGTGGCTTTGATGGTGCGGGGACCGGCAAAACCGATCAGAGCCTTTGGCTCGGCAAAGACCAGATCGCCCAGCGAGGCGAAACTGGCGGCCACGCCTCCCATGGTCGGATTGGTCAGCACCGAGATAAAGAGCCCCCCCGCTTCGTGAAACCGTGCGATAGCAGCAGAGACTTTCGCCATCTGCATCAGAGAAAAAACCCCCTCATGCATCCGGGCGCCACCGCCAGAGCCAGAAATGATAATTAGCGGTAATTGCTCTGCGGTGGCCCGCTCTACAAGCCGGGTGATCTTTTCCCCAACCACCGATCCCATACTGCCCATAATGAAGGCCGAATCGGTTACGCCGAAAGCCACCCGACGGCCACGAATCATGCCTGTGCCGGTAACCGCTGCATCCCGCAGACCCGTCCGAGATTGCTCTTCTCGAAGCCGATCCACATAAGAGCGTTTATCGAAAAACTCCAGCGGATCGGCCGGTTCCAAATCCCCATCCCATTCTTCAAAAGTACCTTCGTCCAGCACCTGAGCGATTCGCTCTCGGGCCGACACGTACCAGTGGTAATCACATTCTGGGCAAACGCCCAGCAGTTTTTGGGCTTCTTTGCGGAAGATGGTGGCTTGGCAGCCGGGGCAGCGTTGCCAGAGTCCCTCGGGCACCGCCCGCTTAGGCCGCTTCATCAAATTCCGCCAACTATTGGGATCAGGTGTGGAAGTATTCACTATTAAAGCACTCCTTTTTTACTACAAACTTTGCCGAGACCCCAACGCCCATTCGACCCATAGTATTGATCTTTATAATGGTTCGGCAAATGACCCAATTTGCGATTTTCTCGCTTACCGTTGCCATTTTTTCCTAAGCTTGCCTTTTGCCATTTTTGTAACGGTATTGGAAGCTCTACGTCATTCGAAGGAAATATTTTTATACCAATTTGGTTCCTTCAGAGACCGACACAACAGATTGGGTTGCTAGTACTGTTAGTGCCCCTACATATAGAAGGTATTTGGATGAGGACAGCTAAAGCTTACCGAATCAAAAATTCATAAAGTTCACTATATGTTCAGAATTATGGAGAGGTCCCTATTTTATGTCGAGTAGTGAGGTTTTGCGGATTCTTTGTTCAGCAAATTTTCTCATATCTCCATGAGGTTAGCACATTCCAAAGGTGCCGCCACCTACACATTAGGTTGAGCGAAGAAGCTCTGACAAATAAAACTCCACATAAGGGAGTATCGCCTTTCAGCTGCAAGACTACCAATTCTTTTTCTCCCTCGGTCTGGGACAGGTATCGGGCCAAGAAACGATCCGGCCGAGGCAGTCAGCCAGTCTCTCAAGCTCGTGAGATAGTAGGACTTTTAGTATCGACTTCCAAGATTTCAAAATTGCCGTGCATCTCGAGAACTTTCCACAGGTCCCCCAGTGGTTGGCCAGTCAGTGCCCGTCGGACCAAGCTGGCTAATGGTTCGGGCAATACCAGACCAATGACTCCCTCCGGATGTTTTTTTACGAGCCGAGCTACCGCTGCCTGGGCACGGGCATCAGCCTCGGCTAGCATTTCTCCTTCCGGTGGACAGACGATCTCTGGCTGTTCTTGCCATTGGCGATAAACTTTTGGCTGCTTATGACGAACTTCTTCAATCGCCATGCCCTGCCAAAGCCCGTAATTAAGGTTTTCCATCCGTTCTAATTTTTTGACTTTCAGGCCCAAGAGGCTGGCTAATCGCTGGGCCGTCTCCCAAGCAGGCTCCGATTGGGGGGCATAAAGGAGTTGGATCCCCTGGTTTCGGAGCATCTCGGCCAAATGAGCTACTTCCATCTGGCCTTGCTCCGAAAGCGGTAAATCCAGATTCCCTTGGATACGACCCTCTGGAGTATAGGAAGTAGCACCAGGATGAATCAATATGATGCGGAGCATACGTTGCTCGCTTTAAAAATCACAACCTAGGAATTACTGAGAATCCTCAGCGTCAATCCCCCGATTCCAAACCATTGTAGATTCTGTCTCTGCAAACCCTTGCTTGCAAGTAGGCCGATAAAAGGCACTGGCAGCCGCTGCCTGTAAATCGCCAAACCGCTGCCCATAATCGGCCGCCGTGAAAAGACCAGTGCCTACCACAAACAGATCCACCCCGGCGCCGGCTGGCAGGCCAATCGTTTCCAGATCAATTCCGCCATCCACCGACAAAAGCAGTTCCGGAGGTGCTTTATGCCGGAGAAGGCGAATTTTTTCCAAAACGGACGACTGGAACTGCTGGCCTCCGAATCCGGGCATCACACTCATCACCAAAACCAGATCACACTCCTGCAAAAACGGTTCCACCGCGCTGACTGGTGTAGGCGGATTCAGGCTCAACCCGGCACAAGCTCCCACTCGATGAATCTCCGCTAGCAGTTCCGTCGGATGTGGCACTGCTTCGATATGGAAGGTAATTAAGTCTGCTCCGGCATCTCGAAAACGCCGCACATATCTTGCCGGATCAGAAATCATCAAATGCACATCCAACCAAAGATTGGTTACCCGCCGAACAGATTCGACCACCGGGAATCCGAAGCTAATGTTCGGCACAAAATGTCCGTCCATAATATCCAAATGAAGGGCTTTGGCCCCGGAGTCTTCCAGCCGCTGGATTTGCTCGCCTAACCGGGCAAAATCGGCCGCTAAAAGCGACGGCACAATCACCGGAGCCGATTGATATAACTGCTTGCGAATCAGCTCAGGTTGGCTTCTCAAGGTGGTTTTCTCTCTCTAATAGCAAACTCTCTTGCACGGCATCTGTTGGCTTGGGCCCCTGGTGGGCCAGACGCCCGCTTGGCAAATGGCCAGATGGGATACTTTGACTCCTTTTAAGGTTCTGGGCTTAAAACCACTCCGCACATCCTGGAAATCCTGCTGAAGATATTATTGTACCACTTCCTGAATAAGGTTTAACTTAATTTTTTTCCCCACTGTCCCATCTCCAAAGGCTTTTTTCTTGCTTCTTTCCTGCAGCTAGGGGGGATATCTATCTTTTGAGCTTCTGCTGAGCTTCTGGGGAATTTCCCTTCCTGGTTGGGTTAAGGGTTATCCACAAGATGAGGTTCTCTGGAGTGTTAAGTCAATAAAACAGATAATACAGATAATATAGGCAATATACACAAGACAATAAACAAACAACTACTAATTTCCTACAAGTGAACCGGTTCAAAACCCGGTGGGACCCCATCGCAAGGGTAGTAAGAGCCCATCCGGTCTGTCTCACACCAAAAATAGCTATTCGCAATCCTCCGGGGGAGGGGAAAATACATCCATTCCATGTGGCGGTGGCATTACCGTTTTTCTATATCTTCTGCTTTTGGTAAATCCTCCAAACTCTCAAGCCCAAACAGACGTAGGAATCGCTGGGTGGTGTAGTAATAGGGCTTTCGGGTTGCATCCTGGGGCCGTTCGATCCGAAGTAATTGCCGCTGCACCAAATGCGAGAGGATATGTCTGCTGGGTTTACCCCGCAATTGCTCTACTTGCTCGGCAGTTACTGGTTGCTGATAGGCTACAATGGCCAGCACATCGATGGCAGCTTGTGAAAGTTTGCTTTCCCGAATCCGGGCATAAAACCGCTGGCGTAAATGCCAGAAGGGTTTTCGCAGCGTCATCCGATAACCTCGTCCCTGGCTGACAATATAATAGGGACAGCCTGCCGCCTCATATCGACGGTTTAATTCACGGACTAATTCCGGAATTTCTTCAGGGCGGACATTGCGCATTACCGAAGCAGCCATCTCCGGTTCGATGGGCCGATTGTCCGGATGACCCACAAAAAGGAGAGCTTCCAAAATCGTCAGCGGACTGAGTTCGACCGGTTCGGGCTGGTCAGCAGAGGGAGAGAAGTTCTTAGAGACGGTAGCTGAATCTGACGAGGCAGGGGAGAGATTCCCGAGTTCAGAGGTAGAGCCTTCCCAATCATGTGGGGATTTTTGCCCCCCAATCGGCGGAAAGCCACCTGGGGCTTTTCCCTCAGGCCCGCTCACAGCAGCGCGAGCCATGAGCTGGTTCAAGGCCTCACTTAAGGCCCGCAAGCTTAGTTGCTCTTCCCCACCAGGGTCTTCCCTTACGTCATCCATACCCCTCACTATAAAAACTTCCCCCACTCCCGAGCAAGTCCGATACTGATCGAGCTTGGAATACCTACCTTTTACCCAGAGCTACCCCGGTAGGCCGGAAAATCTCCTCGTCTCCCAGATAGAAAAAATAGGAACCTCTGCATAATCATAAGGCATATTCTTCTTCATTCCATGCTGGCTTCCTCTAACCCAGTAGTATAGGGTTGGTAGCATTGCTAGTATCCATAGTAGTTAGGTATTTGGGTAGGAGAAATCAGTGGCTAGAGAATCTAAAGTTTCTGCAGTTCCCTATAATGTTCAGGCTTTGCAGAGGTTCCAAAAATTCCTCTTTAGGGGGGAAGCTATTGATCCAGCCCCACCAGCTCGGCCATGGCTGGAGCCCATTACTTCTTAGCCCTAGATGAATATCTTTCCAAAATGGCGTCTCTAACCTATGGTCATCCAAAAGGTTAGTCTGCCGTCTTCCCCAAGGGCCTAGCTGGCAGGCGATAAACCCAAGCCGGTCCGTGAGGAACTCATAAAAGAGAAACTTTTCAGAAAGTACAACCCATTAAGCTGCATTACTGGAGGCCTTTTTTGCCTTACTTTGTAGGGGGAATATTCTAATGCCTCGTAGCTACTTGACTTAGGAAATTGGGCGCCGAGGGAAGGTTTCGTCGGAACTACTGGAAACGTCCGAGCAGTGGGTTAAGAGCATCGGAACCCACTATTTGGAGAAACTAGGGAAAATATGAGGAAAAAGGGAAGGAAAAAGGGATTTTAGGAGGACTGAAAAATATAAGCGATTTTCGTATCTGATTTCGAGTGAACACGTTGCTTGGAAACAAAACGTCAAACAAAAGCACTCAGCTCGACTTTTGCCATTTTTTGTAACTTCCTTTATTCCAAGGAGTTAGTTTTCGGAGCTTCTGGGTTTGGCAAATTTTCTAAGTCCCAAGATTGTCAAAGGGTTAGGATATCCAAAAGGGGCAGTAACATGGAAATTGGCAAAAGTCGAGCTCAGAAGTACTTCTGAAATTAGGATTTTAGTGTTTTCTAAGAGGTTTTAGACTGAGCGGTCTATCCGGCAAAACTCGGCAAAATAGGTAAAATTATAGAGAGATTTTGGTGGTTCTGGTCGGAGCTCTGCTTGCAGCTGGAAAAAGTTTTCGGAACACCTTCTCCGAAACATGGCAAAAGTTCAGTTAGAAAATCCAGGCTCAAACCCATTTTTCAGAAAGCGATCCCGCCCCATAGAGAATCGTCGGTGTTTGGAGTACAATAGGATTTTCGTGCGAACACGTCGAGTCCTTTGGCCGAAGAAATAAACTCCGTGGGGTAACCAGAGCGGTTGTAGTTCCGATCGTATGCAAAACCTTCGTGGAATGCGGGTGGTATGAGTAGCGAATATTCTTCTCCAACTCAACCTGGCAATGGCACCCCTGCTTCTGGGGAGGGGGCGCCGGTCTATGAGAACCAGATTCAGGCGCTTCCCCAAACTACCAGCGAAAGTTCTTCTTCGAGGGGTGGCAATGCGGTGGGTACCGGCTCTGTTAGTCCTGCTAGTGGACACCCACAAGCAGAAGCAGAACAACCTGAGGCCGCCATGACTTCCACCGGAGCCACTGCTTCCTTGGAAGCTAGGGAGAGGGACAACCAGGAAACTGCGCAGGACTCCACCCTAAGTTCGGAGCCTAAGAGACGGCGGATTTTGATCGGTTCTCAGCGGGATCCGAGTCTGTTCAGTCAATACAAACCCAAACCCAATCTGACGGTGCCAGAGGCGAGGCCTGTGCGGCATCGGCCCGGTCGTCGTGGAAGAGGGCAGCGTCAGCGACCTACTGAACCAAATCAGCGACCTTCTCGACCAAAGGTTCCACCAATTCCGACGCCGTCGCAACCTTTGGGATCCACTCTGGCGGCAACGCCGATTGCTGGGGAGCCTACGCCGCCGATTGCGAGTCAGCCTACGCCGATTGCTGCGGAGCCTCCGGAGCTACCGCCTGCTGCAGAGATTGCTATGCAAGGCAGCCGAATGGGTTTAGCGGAATCGGCCAGTGGGTTGGCGCCGCCAATGTGTATGCCAGAGACCGGCCAATTGGCTCTGGGCCAGGGGGCCCAAAAGGAGGCACCCGCATGGGCTGCTGTCTCCAGCCCATCTGAACTGCTCCCACCGGGCGAATTGCTGGAAGAGGCTTTACCTTCACCGGGGCCAACCGGACCTGCCCCCCTGGTCTCAACTCCAACCCTGGCCGGGGAATTGTCTCCGGCACAAACCCTCAGCTGTGCAACGGTGGTACCGGAATTGCCGCCGGCGCTGACGGTGGCAGCAGGGATGTCCTCCCCAGCGATTCCGGCTCCGCCTGATTTATCCACAGATTTAGAGGCCACTTCAGGTAAGCCGGGGGGAGTCCCTGCACCGCTGGAACAACCCGCACTTGCCCAACACTATCCCCCTTCCGCACCAATCCCACAAGCCGCAACCGAAACAGAGAGGAAACAAAAGTATCCTCTACCCAGCCTGCGGGAGCAGTTGTCCGAAGAGCTGGCAGCCGAATTTCAGGAGGCGTTGGCCGAAACCCCGGTGGACCAACTGTTGGCGGAATCGGCTGCCTTAGCTCAGAGTTCTTTGTTAGAGCCGGAATCACACCATCAGGGCCGTATTGTCCGCATTCATCGGGATGAAGTTTTTGTGGAGCTGGGAGGTCGGGAACAGGGCGTGGTGCCGTTGAAACAATTTCTCCAACCTCCGGAAATCGGCCAACAAATCGAGGTGATCGTCCAGCGTTTTGTCCCCGAAGAGGGATTGTATGAACTGAGCCTACCGGCTTCGGCGGCTTTGGTGGCTGAGTGGGCACAATTGGCCGAGGGAATGACGGTCGAAGCTCGGGTAACCGGCTGCAACAGCGGCGGCCTGGAATGCGAAGTGGGCCATATTCGGGGATTTATCCCGATCAGTATGGTGGACTTATATCGGGTGAACGACCCTTCGGCGTATGTGGGACAGAAATGGATTTGTAAGGTGATCGAATGCAATCCTCACCGGGGCAATCTGGTGCTGAGTCGTCGGGCGGTTTTGGAAGAGGAACGTCAGCGGGCCCGCCAGCAACTGCTCAGCAGCCTGGCCCCTGGCCAAATTCGAGAAGGTGTAGTTAGAAAACTTATGCCGTTTGGCGCCTTTGTGGATCTGGGCCATGGGGTGGATGGTCTGGTGCCGATCAGCCAGATCAGTTGGCGTCGGATCGGCCATCCCAGCGAAATCCTTCAGGAAGGCCAGCACGTGCAGGTGGTCGTCGAGAAAGTGGATCAGGCCACAGGCCGAATCAGCCTCAGCCTTCGGCAATTGGAAGAAGATCCCTGGCTTCGGGTGCCAGAAAAATATCCCCCGAACACGATGCTGCGTGGTATTGTGCGTCGGGTGGTGGACTTCGGGGCGTTTGTGGAATTGGAGCCGGGCGTAGAAGGCTTGGTGCACATCTCAGAACTGTCTCATAAACGGGTTTGGCGAGCCCGGGATGTCGTACAAGAGGGTCAAGAAGTGGAGGTGCTGGTTTTGTCGGTCGATCCGGCCCAGCGGCGGATTAGCCTGTCGATCCGGCAAGCCCTGCCCCCGGAATTACCCCCTAGCGAACCTATGGCGGAACAGCCACAGACGGCCGAGTCAGCTTCCAGTCAACCTGCACCGGCGGAATCGGCCTGTGCACTACCGACTGGGGAGCAATCGGCCCAGGCCGAACCGAGTCCGGTCCAAGCTAGTCCATCGAAACCGGTCTCCCCCCCCAAAAAGTCCCAAGAGAAAAAACCTCTTAAACTCAAAGGGGGGCTGGGCCCTTCACCCCGCCGAGGAAACCTGTTCGGCCTGAAATGGTAATTTGTTCATGATATTTCCGCCGAAGGAACTCATTTCCCTCTGCCCTGCGCTGAAAAAGGCCGATAGGCGAAGTTCCCCGGCTCCACGGGACTGAAAAACTTGTTTGTTTCCCCCCGCCGTAGCCCAACCAACAACCTACCAACCTAGTATGTTTTCTTGAAGCTGCGGAAGACAGACGAAACATTTGGAGCTACCGGAAGGAGTGGAAAACATAAGGTTCACTCCATGGGGATTGAAATGTTTTACTAATGAGAGTCAGGATTCCATTTTTCTGAGGGCAGTATCAAACCTCTGCCCGTTAGATTTAGATAGACAATACCCAGTACTGCAGCTAGAGGAACCTCTGCAAAATCCTGAACATCCAGTGAACTTTATGAACTTTCGATTCTTTAGCCGTTCCGTTGTCCTGCCAGGACATCTACTATCTGTTGGGTGCTAGCAATCCTAGCGCCCCTATATGTTGTGTTAGAGGGAGGCCAGCCAAAATGGTATAAAAATATCCCCTTTGAATTATGCAGAGGTTCCTAGAGTCTTTTGCAGGTTAGTCTT
Source organism: Thermoguttaceae bacterium (assembly GCA_025062105.1). Classification (GTDB taxonomy): domain Bacteria; phylum Planctomycetota; class Planctomycetia; order Pirellulales; family Thermoguttaceae; genus JANXAQ01. Next base: position 5,940 of record JANXAQ010000166.1, on the reverse strand, counting down.
TTCGCAGCTTAAAAGTCAGAGTATCCCGAAGAACTTTTCCTGCAGATGGGTTATGGATTTATGGATTTCCGAGGCCTTCCCGGCGCCCAGCGGCTACCGCAGAAGGAGAAGGTGAGATAACGCTGGGCAAAGAAATTTTCTTGCCGGGAGTCCGTTGGAAGAATTCGGGATGATTGGGCCAGATGTCGCCGGTGAGCGGATCGTATTGCCAGGCGGCTTCGCCGATCGGCTTGGTGGGCTTCTGACCAGGCCTTTCTACTCGGACTACGGTATCAGTCATCGTATAGGGATTGATCGGCGGAGCGTCCAAATATGGTCCATACGGATAGGCAGGACCTGGGGGACCTGCCTGGCCATATTGATTGGTCGCCTGAAATAGCTGCGGTAATCGGCCCTCCCGCAGCTCGGGATATTGCCCTAGGTGCGTGAGATGATAAAGCTGTATCTGAGCTCGATACACATGCCAGTTGTGAATCAGCACACTGCGTTTGGCATCCAGAGTGCTTTCTTGAAAGTGAGTTAGAGCCACCCCAGCTAAAATCGCCATGGTCGTTAAAACAATCAGCATCTCCAAAACGGAGAAACCCAGCCGGTCTTCTTTCCGAACAGTCCGGTGAACTGTTTTCTGCTGCTGTCCGAAACAAAAATCCCTCTTCATGTTGAAATGGGATTTCAGTGTTTTCCGATGGTTTTTTGCCATGACCCCTTTGTCTAGCAAAACTCGGCAAAATAGTGATTGTTGGGATTTTTGAGCATCCGGGCCGCACTCTGCTTGCAAGCAGGAAAATCCATTTCCGAACAGCAGGCTAGTAGTAGAAATGTTTCGTTGCTTCCCCTGCATCCCAACAGAAAGAAACCGAAGAATCCCTTTATGGGAAGGCAGTCCGGTAGGTTGAGACTTTTCTGGCTGAGGAAACTTCATAAAGGAGGCTACTTCTTCCCATTTAGCATTATTTGTAGAATCCAACATCCACTGTGATCCAAAGCATGGCATGGTACGGATGCCAATCTGGCTAAAATCGCTGCCTTTGGCCTGACCTGAACGACAGCTTTATTCCCATAAACTTTCAGCCGAGTGGAAGATCTCTGCAAAATCCTGAACCTACAGTGAACTTTGCGAACTTTTGATTTGGTCGGGATTGCCTACCCCATTCAAACACCACTGTGTAGGGTGCTACCAGTGTTAGCAGCCCCATATATAGGGGTAGAGGAGGAGGGGCGCCAAAATATGCAGAGGTTCTCTACCCTCCCAAGACCCCCTACCCTATCACTCCCCTCAAACCGGAAGCATAGTTTTGTTTCCCACGAGCAGTACTTTCGAGGGCCAAACACCTCTATCTGAGATCCCCTAACGCAATGAAACTCCCCTAAAGTGAGGGAATACTTACCATCCATAAAGAGGGGCAAAACCTCACTTTGGTAGCGGTTCTGAATTATTACTCCCTTCAGGGATTGCTCCCTGGTATAAATATACATATTTTTATTACCAAAAGAAGTAGTTGTTCTACCCAAATGTGGTGAAACGGACCTTTCCAAGATGCTAAATGGTTACGTTGGAGAAATTGCATACTTTACGAAAGATCCTTTGGAAGATCTGGAGGGGCAGGGTTTTAGAAACTATTTTGGCCATATTGCTTGCTTATTTTCTATTCTTTGTTCTTCAACGAGCTTCCGCGATTTGCCTAAACTGATATCCAATCACTTCAACGCCAACTTGTGTATAAAGCGAGCCAGGGATTGGAGGGGGTGAACCCCGTTTTGCTGGGGAGGCTTTGATCCGTTTCTCCTCTCGGCTGAAAGGTTCCCATTAAAAAAATACTTCTTTTTGGTGGGAGTGGTAGCTAGATTTAATTCTGTGTCTTGCAAATCGAAGCAACCCCAATCACACTGGAAAGATAGAGGAAGCATTGCTTGGGAAAACGATCTTGACTTTGAAGGCCTATTTTACAGCAGTTCCCCCACCACAAGGGGGTTAATTTATAGGTTTTTGCTACCCACTTCCTCTCCAGAACGGGTCTGAGAAGAACCTTATTTCCCTAGGAGGCATTTATGATGAAGAAGATGATCGTTCCACTAGTGGTCATGGGAATGTTGGGAGGATTTTTGGGGGTAGGAGAATGGTTGCAGCAAGATGCATGGGGGAGCGAACCCCCTCTGCAGGAGGAACATTCGGCCTCCCAGCAAAAGCCGGATCAACCTGCCTCTGAGGCTAACCCCCCAGACAAATCCCCATCCGAACCCTCCTCCGCTGAAAAACCACCTCAACAGCCTGACTCTAAAGAAAGTCCGAAACCTGCCGGAGAAAAGCCTGCCGCTGAAGTTTCAGCTGGCAAACCGGCTGCTGAAAAACCCACGGAAAAGCCTGTTGAAAAAGTGGAAAAACCTGCCGAAAAGCCAACTACGATCACTATTACCCCGAAGCCATTCAAGATTGAAGTTAGCCTGGATGGTTATTTGGAGCCCCGGGATGCCCAGGAAGTGGTGCTCAAACCACAGGTTTGGATGGATTGGGAAGTGGTCTCGGCTGTCAAGCATGGGGCTCAGGTCCGCCAAGGGGATGCGCTGATCCAATTTGAGAGTAAAAAGCTCACCGATGCCATTACGGATGCCAAGGCAGAGCTTCGAGCCGCTGAAATTGCTCTGCAGCTTGCCCAATTGGACGTGCAGTGGGCCGAAAGAGTCCAGCCGATTGACCTGGCCCTGGTGGAACGTACACAGAAACGTTTTACCGAAGATTTTGATCGTTTTTTTAAAGTCAAGCAGCCTTTGGACCGGAAAGCAGCCGATCTGTTGCTTCGCCGAGCCCAACATCTTTTAGAAAGTGAAGAAGAAGAGCTTCGGCAATTGGAAAAAATGTACAAAGCTGACGATCTCACCGAAGAGACCGAAGAGTTTATCCTGAAACGGCAACGGTTTTTCGTAGAATTGGCTAAATTTTTTTACGAGGAAGCCCAAAAAGAACACGAAGAAACTCTTCAGCTAACCTTCCCTCGCCGGGAGGAGGATCTGAAGACCGACGCCGAAATCCAGCGTCTTCGTGCGGAGCGGGCTAAAACCAGTCTGCCTCTGCTGGTGCAAAAGGCCAAAGCCGATCTGGAAAAAGCTCAATTGGCCCGGGCCAAAGCCCAGGAAAGGCTGGATCAACTCCAGGCCGACTTGGCTCTGATGACCCTCAAATCGCCTACGGATGGGATCGTTTATTATGGTCGGCTCAGTGCAGGTCGGCTCAGTGGGCCGGAGGCCGAAACCTTGCGCAAAGGCGATAAGGTCGCACCCGGACGGACGCTGATGACGATCGTCAAGCCTCGTCCGATGGTATTGGTGGCGGAGGTGCCGGAGGAGAAATTTCATGCGGTTCGCCCCGGCATGCAGGCCAAAGTAGAACCGAAAGGGCTGCCCGAAGTGAAATTCTCTGCTGTGGTGGCCGACGTGGATCGGGTACCGGTAGCCGACGGCAAGTTCCGGGCCCGGTTTACCCCTGCTCTAGACAAAGAAGCCGACGCCCTTATGCCCGGCATGGCCTGCAAACTGAAATTAGTTCCCTATGTGAAATCGGATGCCATTGTGGTGCCCAAATCGGCCATCGAACAAGACCCCTTGGACGATGAAAAGGCGTATGTCTATTTGGTGGTCGAGGGGAAGGAACCACAGCGGCAACCAGTCGTCCGGGGCCGACAAAAAGATAACGAATGCGAAATTCTCAGCGGGCTAAAACCCGGCGATAAGATCCTGGCTGAGCCGCCAAAAAAGAAAGACTCCGCCTCTTAAGCCCCCAATCCCAGAGGAGGATTCTATGACCAACAAGACCTGGCTACTAGGGTGGATGGGAGTGTGTTGGGGGCTAGTAGGGTTGGTGGGGATGCTTATTGAGGGTGTGCCGGGCCGAGCGCTTTGTTGGGCGGGGCAGCAGTCCGATCCGGAGGCCCTTCACAAACCGGGTGATGCAGGTTTCCAACCCTCGCGGCTGGCTACTCAGGGACCGAAGCCGCCCCCAGCACTCAGGCCGGATCCGGCAGAGATGGAGCAGGCTTTGCAGCGTGGGGTAGCCTTTTTAGTTCGCTCTCAGAATCCGGATGGTTCCTGGGGATCGCCGCGGCGGACCAAGGACTTGAATATTTATGCACCTCCGCCAGGCGCCCATCATGCCTTTCAGACCGGTACGACGGCTCTGGCTTTGTCGGCTCTGCTGGAGGTAACAGCGGCTCGTCCCGGCCTACAGACCCCAGAGGTGCGGCGCACCATCCAGCGAGGGGAAGAATGGATTTTCGTCCATATTCCCACTCTCCGCCGTGCTACTCCAGATGCTCTTTACAACGTCTGGGGCCATGCCTACGCCCTGCAAGCCTTGGCCCGTATGTACCACAGAAACCCCAACGATCAGGCCCGCCGGCAGGAAATCCTCCGGCTCATCCGTCAGCAGACGGAATTACTCGGCCGATATGAGACCGTCGATGGCGGCTGGGGCTACTATGATTTTCAACTCGGGAGCCAAAAACCCGCAGGACCTACGTTTAGTTTCGTCTCCGCCACGGTGTTGGTCGCCTTGCATGAGGTCCAGCAATTAGGCGTAGAGATTCCACGCCCCATGATTGACCGGGCCCTGGCCAGCATCCGACGCCAACGAAAACCGGATTTTAGTTATCTTTATGGCGAATATTTGCGCTGGGAGCCGATGCATCCGGTCAATCGTCCGGCTGGCAGTCTGGGCCGGTCCCAGGTCTGTAATCTGGCCCTGCGACTCTGGGGCGATCCGGAGGTTACCGACCAGGTCCTGACGACTTGGCTGGATCGGCTTTTTGCCCGCCATGGCTGGCTGGACCTTGGCCGAAAACGCCCTATCCCGCATGAATCCTTTTTTGCCATTGCCGCCTATTTCTTTTACTACGGCCACTACTATGCGGCCCGATGCATTGAACTGCTGCCGCCGGAAAAGCAGCCGCCTTATCAGGATCATTTGGCTGCCGTGTTGCTTCGGCTGCAGGAAAAGGACGGGTCCTGGTGGGACTATCCCTTTTATGATTACCACCAGCCGTATGGCACCGCCTTTGCGCTGATGAGCCTGCTGCGATGCTATCGGACCGGCCCCTGAGGGCCGCTCTGTTGGCTAGTCCAAGCCCTGGCCGTTAAAAGCCTTCCCCAGGCCGGCTTCTGGCCTCCTTCGTTCGAGTTTTCCCCACGTGAGTCCCTAGAGAACTCGACTTTTGCCATTTTCCCTAGCTTATTTGGAATCCAGGAGTTACGGCAAATCTGCTTTTTGTTCACACAATTTCTTAACTCCAACTAATTCAAGGACTTAGAACTTTGCCCGTTCATCCAGAGGCCCAAAATGGCAAAAGTCGACCTATAAAACTTTCTTCCTTTAAAACTTTCTTCCTTTGACAACCACCGGAGCTTATCTGGAAAACTACCACTTTTTAGTAGATAGATAATAACCCCTTTGTGGCACATACCTTTGGCCCCCTTATAAGCGGAAACTATTCCCTCAAATAGGGGGCAAATTTTTAAAAACATGAAAGCCAAACACTTGCATTCATTTCTTATCTAAGTACATTAATAAATTAGTACGTCGGAAAAAAAGAAAAGGGAAAGGTTTGGGGGTGAGTGATTTTTTGTGCATCCAGAGTAAAGAAAAACTTCTCCACTTCAACTGGATGCGGGTCCTCCTGGCTGTCTGGGACTAAAAACCGGCAGATCCATCATTTGGTTCTAAAACGCTGGTCAATTTCCTTTCTGAGGATTCCTCTGAAAAAGGAGCAACCTGATGGCCCAAGCTATGCGACGTCGGACAGGGTGGTATCGGGGGTTGGTTTGGGTGACGTTGGCCAGCTTGATTTGGGGGCAGGCCGTCTGGCCGGTCTGGTCGCTGCTGCAACCGGGCCTAATCGCTATGCGGCTTGCCCGGCTGGAGCGGTTCGGCGATGGACTCTTCGGTCCAAACGG
>JANXAQ010000099.1 GCA_025062105.1 Thermoguttaceae bacterium | reverse complement strand
CGCTGCCGACATTGAGCCGCCAATGCCCGATCCGGACTTATGAGTTCTCCCAGAAGCAAATCGGCTACAAAGGCTGCTGGCCGACCTTGCTCCGACATCATCCCGCCGCCTTTGGTCGTCCACCACTTTTTGCTCTCTGGATCCCAAAGGGAGTACAAATACGCCTGCATGGAAAAGGCGATTTCTTGCTGGTAGCTCTGGTGTGGCAGCGGCGTCGGCTCCGGCAACCCATAACGGCCAATCCACTGCTCCACCACTGCCAGCACATCCGGGGCAGCGCCGTCGGCATACAACTGGCATTGGATGTGCAAAGGTTTGCCAGGTTCTACGGGGTAGGGCCGGCGGGCTACCAGTTCATTCACTTCCACATACTCCGGCACCGGCGGCAAAAACAGGCCCACCAGATGGCTCCGCCGATGATGCACTCGATCCGGCCAGTCACATACCACGGCCGGTCGATCTGGCCGAGGCCGATTGTCCCACAAAAGGCCCACCACACCCTGGCCGGTGTCCAGACCAATAGCAGGTATGGTAATCATCTGCGGATGCACCACCCGACGCACCCGATGGGGATGATCCTGAGCAATATCCAGACTGCTGGAAGAAATTTCATCATCCACCAGCCATTCCAGTCCTGGAAAGACCGCCTCTCGGCGCTGAAGGACCGAAAGCACCGGCCCCTGAAAATGCAGGAGCTTCCTGGGCCGATCGCACTGGAGGCGGTACTCTACCTGGACCAAGCGATCCTCTGGCCCGAGCGAAAAGGTAGCATCCAGTTGCCATCGGGCGCCTTGGGCGTCAGTCTTTACCCAGGAGAAAACTAACCGGGCGATTTGGTCGACTTTGGGACCGGACTGATTGGGTTCGGTATGGTTTTGGGCTGCTTCAGGCTTGGCAGGGAGCAGTTCGGCCTTGGGCGGTTGATCGGCAAAGATCGTCTCTGATTGTTGCTGGCCGGACTCGGTTTGCCAGACCAGCCGACTGAGCGGGGTAAGCCAACCGACTGGTATGAACTGGCCGGTTTGCTCTGCAGGGTTGTCCTGTACCGCCGGAGCTGAACCGGACGGTTTTCGTACCAGAAGCTGAGCCGGGCCGAAACCGGCGGAGTTGGTAGGCGGTTCGGGGGACACACCAGCGCTGAGGTTTCGGACCTGAAGCTGGGCTGGACCAAAACCGGCCGCTGAGCGGGGAAAGACTAACCGAAGATACCGGTTTTCCAACACAGCCCAGTGCTCGGACGCCTTGGCATGAAGTCGGCCAGCAGGCGGCGGCAATGGGCGATCCGTAAGCACCAAAACGTCACTGGCCGCTTCCACCGACGGCTGTCCGGCAGCCCGAAGCAGCAGCTTCAGGTTGGCTGAGGCCGTTGGCTCGACAGGCGTAAATCCCACTGCCTGGGTTTCCCATCGGCCAGGCCGAATCGGCGGAAATACCACCTTCTTCTGCTCGGTTTTCCCAGGGATAGAAAGCTGAACCTCACCCTGTGCCCCCTCCAGGATCGCTCGACCGGGATTTTCCACCACACACTCCAGGCGGATCGGACGACCTGCTATGGCTACCGGTGCCGTTGGCCCGAAACTCCGAAGCACCATCTCCGGAGCAATTTCCAGCCGGTGTACCAATTCCACCTCACCAGCTACAACCCGTACCTCCAAGAGGCCTGGCTTTGTACGCTTGCCTTCGACCGTCCAATGCACCCAGATGCTTTCGCTCGGCCCTAAAGCCGGAACAATCACTTTGGGCTGCCCAGCCGATGCCGGACGCTCAGCTTCTTTTCCTCCTGGCTCCTTTTGGGCTTTTTCAGGGGAAAAGTTTTGCTTTGAAATGCTGCTTCCTGGACTTGTTTCTGGGGCCGTTTGATTCAGGGAGCCGGACACCCTCAGTCCACGCTGGGCTTGAACTGTTACTTCTAAAGGTTGCGTTGGTGCATCGCCGGTGTTTTCCAGCTTGACCGAAAGAACGGCCTTTTCGCCTGGTTGCTGAGGGTCTTCCTGCCATCGGAGCCGACGGATGCTGACAATAGGGCCGGTCCGCTCCAGATAGGCGATGTCATCCAGAAGGAGTTGGCCTCCGTTACCGGTGATCCGGGCAGCAAAATGAACCTGTTTCACTTTGGGGTTGTCCGTGTAGTCGTAGCGGATCCGTGCCCGGTGCCATTGGCCATCGCCAATATGATACCTAGGAATAATGTATTCTGCTCTTGGCGAACCGGTGTCCTCCCTTCCGTCCTGGCCGACAGGAATAACCATAATTCGTAATTGGGCTGAATCGGCCGAGATGGCTTTGTACCAAAACTCCATGCCGCCTTGGATGCGGTCGATCAACTTCGTGCGGTTCAGGCCGGTTTCGATGTTCTGGGGAGTATCAGCGGTCCGTGTAAGTTGCACGGCCCATTGGCCGGTGCGAGCCTCCTGGGTCATCTCGACAATGCGTCCAACCGGCGCCCAATCCAGGGCAAAATGCTGTCCATCCAATCGCTCAAAAGACCCATTGGTGCAAGGGTTTTTCTCCTGGCCTGGAGTATTTGGGGAATTCCCCTGGTTGGCAACAGTGTCTCCTACCACCGGAACCACTAGAGTCCATAAAACGAGAGACCAGAGCATGCGTGTGCTCCTTTGCAGGAGTTGGAGGAGCTACCAGGCCGACGGGTAGGCTCTTAGCGGTTGTCTGAAAAGGGAGGTAGCCACTCTTCATTCCAACGGCCGGTGAAGGCTCTGGGTAGCTAAGGTAGGCAAATCCTCGGCGGTAGCCCCTCCTGGTGAGGGAAACAACTTGGCTGCCGAGTGAGCCAAAAAACTCTTTTCAGACAGGCTCTTAGGATGCGGCTATGGCCATTTGACGATTTCGACGCCAATGAGGTATGGATTGGCTGGTTTTGGGTTGGCAGCCGAGTTGGCCGAGGGTTTGGCATTCGGTTGGTCTGTGGGCGGCTTGACATGAGGGCTGCCGGCCGGGGGAGAAACTGGTTGTTTTTCAGCAGAGGGTTTTTCAGCAGAGGGAATGGCAGGTTCGGCCAATGAACTTTTTCCTTTTGGAGAAAGGGACTGCTTATTCTTTTGATTATTTTCCTGTGTTTCCTGCAGCTCAGATTCTTCTTCAGTCTCGGTGGATGAGGCCCCACCCCTAGCCCAGGCTGGAATCCAGGAAGGAGCATATTTATAGGTGTGTTTGATCCCCGGCAGATAGATTTTCAGAAAGTTATACCGATCCTTCCAAAAGATATTGAGAATGTAGTAGCCGAGGACCAGGCCCATCATGCCGCCCAGCACGATGCCAATGAATTCTTTGACGGGGCTGACCCGGGCCCGTTTCCGGGGCCGGACGGGAATCGGGACGGCCACATCGCCTTCCGCACCGGCCGCTGCCAACTGGCTGAAATCAAAGGTTTCTGCGGGTTGTTCGGCTTCTGCGGTTGGGGCGGGGGCCATGGCGGCTGCTTCTTCTTCGCTGAGCGGACGCAGGAGCCCATGGCGAACAATCATCGCAGCAGCCACCGGCCCGATCGGTTTCCCGGTGGCATCTACGATCAATTGACTTAGCGGAAAGGCCTCCGAACTAAAAGGACTTCGTACTAACGGGTCCAGGTCCAGGAGTTCTTCTGCAGCCTTTTCTTCCGGCGGGGCTTCAGCCTCTGCAACTTCTGAAACCTCCTCAGAAGCTTCTGGAACAATAGCTACGTCGGCCTGCTGCTCTGTGGCCTCGGCCTGCGCAGGTTGAACCAGTTCCGAGGGCACTTCACCGGCTAATATTTCTGCCTCTTCGGCGGATGGTTTTGGTATGGGGGGTTCTACTGCTGGAACCGCTTCCGCTTGGGCTAAGCCGCTGTCGGGAAGGAAGCTTTCTGGAGGGAGGATTTTTTTCTCTTCTGGCATTGGGGGTGCTTTCGGTGGGAGCAGTTCTGGCTCCGAACCGGTAGGTTGCGGGAGACCCAGTTCCGCTTCCCCCAGAGAAACTTCTTGGTCGGAAAGCGATTCTGCGGGCCGGGAAGGTGAAAAGAGTTCCTCTTCTGGCTGTTTATGGACTGGTATGCCTTCTTCGGCTACCACGAAGGCCTCTTCCTCCTTTTTGGGGCCGGAGGGTATTTCTCTGGGTACAGAAGGCGTCTGTTGGGCAAGCCACAGTGGTTCGGCCTCCGGCGATGCAGGTGAAGGCACCGGCGAAGGCCGTGGGGACTGCGGCCACTTTTGTTGGGGCTCCGGCGAGGCCGGTACGGATTCTGACAGAGGAGCTGCTACTGGGATCAGTTCGGGTGGTAAGGGGGGCGGCTCAGCCCCATAAGCTTCTTGTTGAAGCAGATATAACGGGGTGCCTGGTTGCGAAGCTCCACTTGGTTCTTCCAAGCTGACATTGCCTAAAGGATATTCTGCTTCACATGTCGGACACCGGACCCGGCAGTCTGCGGCCAGGTCGGAAGGAATACTGACAGGCTGCGTACAGACAGGACAAGTGCCAATCCGAACCATGAGAACTTCCTTTAGCGACGGCAGGCCGAACCCAACACCCAACTTCCGCTTCCAATAGCTGGCTTCACTGGAAAGGTTGCCGGGGAGAAAAGCCAAACGGTAAAGTACCCCTCAACAGGCCCTGTACACCCCCAGACCTTCTGGCTCATTGCTCAATGAGAGTATCACCTCCGCCAAGTGAAGAAACTGGCCTCTCCTCTCCGACTTTCCAGGGCGACATTGCCTTCGGCAATGCCAACTGCGGGAACAAACAAGGCATTCGTTTCCTCCCACCCTACTCCTTTCCGCCGGGAAAGAGAGAAAAAATAAGCCCACTCCCTTCGGCTGAATTGTGATCAAAGCTCTTTTCTCAGTGTACCCTTTTCCGAGCTTGGTTACTAGCCAGGGCCAGACAATGCCTCGAATAGCTGTGTTTCCCGTGAAACCAAAGACTTTATATGTATGTCATAGACGCTGAGAAAGATAAAATTACCTAAGAAAGAGTGGTTCGTGTCAACAAGTAAGACGGCGGAGCTGGCAAATCTGATTCTTTCGGTAGGTTTCTTATAAGCAGGTTGGTTTAGCTAAGCGTGTTTCCCGTGAAACTGAGAAAAATTCGAAAATCTTCCCCCAATTTATTGAGCTTTGTTGAATAACCAATTGAGGACTCTGTCTATAAAACTCCCAGTTGCTGATCGGGGATTTCGGCACAATGCGCTAGCTCAGCTGTCTATAACCTGCACTTTCCTAAAAAATCCCATAGGGTGGGAAAGTAGGAGGTTTGGCCAGCAGCGGGAGAACATACGGATCCACTTCTTTGCCGGATATGCTCAGCCAAGCAACAAACCCAAATAGGCGATTGAACATCAATTTTCAGGAACCGGTTGGGCTGCTTGGTTTGCAAATTTTTCAATCCCAGCCGGGGAGGGAAGGCCTCCGAAGATACACTCTTTGTCTCGACTTTTGCCATTTTCCCTAAGTTAGGTTTATTTCCAGTTAGTCTGTACGAGATCTCCTTTTGTTCCCCCCAATTTCCTAACTCTCTTGATTACAAGGAGGTCGAACTGCCCTCTTTCGGCAGGAGGCCTCCGATCCGTAGCTCGTTGTTATACACTTTTTGGGGAGGTATTTCCTATTCTAACAGCAGCAAATTTTATTGCCCCAGATAGGTGAATAACAACCTTTCTAAAGAAGTAATTGTTACTTTGTAGGAAGGAGAAATTGCAGCATTTAGGAAAGATCACTTCCAAGAGCAAAAAGTGCATGGTTTCAAAGACTGTCTTAGCTAGATCGCCTATTGGATCCATTTTGCGGTGTTTAACGAGCTTTTGGGATTTTGCCTAAAGTGAAGTTCGAACGCTTCAACGCCAACTTGGGGATAACAGCGAGCGATCCGCGGAAGGATTCCCGATCCGTAGGAGCATCCCCCGATCCGCAGGAGGATTCCCGATCCCCGGAAGGATTCTCGACCGTAGAACTGCCGAGGGATTATTCCAACGGATTGACCACTAGGCCGCTTAGCAGTTTCGGATAGAAATAGGTGGTTTTCGGGGGCAGTCGCTCGCCGGTCATGCTGATAGAGCGGATTTGAGCGATGCTAACCGGCTGTACCAGAGCAGCCAGAGGAAAATTGCCGGTTTTCAATTCCTGGGCCACTTCTTCCGCTAGATGGAAATACTTGGTTTGAATCGGCTGGGCAATTCCCAGCATGGGCAATACAAGTCGGTGCAAAATAGCCACACTCAGCGCTTGCCATTCTGGGCTGTGATCTGGGCAAAGCTCGGCCATTTTTTCTCGGCCTTCAGCCGTCAGCAGCAGCACAGACCACTGCCTATCTTGCCGGGTGTACAGGGCCAAGGCTTCCGTCTGAGGCTGAGTGGCCAGTTCCTCCCAGACGGTCTGGGTATCTTGTGGTCCTTTGCCGACCAGTTGTACTGTAAAATATCTGCCCAACCGTTCCTGGAGTTGGGGTGCGGACAGTTCCGGCCCCTCGGCAAAAACTCGATGCGTCGGCAACACCACCAGCCCCGCATCCTCCATGGCAACAAAGCTCATAAGCACATAGTTGGCAGGATGATCCCGACTTAGGGCGCCGCTGTCATAGACCTGGTCCCGCCAATCGCAGGCTGTCTCGTACCGATGATGGCCGTCGGCAATAAAGACCGGTTTTGGTCCCATGATGGCCGAGACCCGTCGGATGACCTCCACATTGCTGACCGGCCACATTCGATGCACTACCCCCAGATGATCGACCGCCTCCAAAGGAGGCTGATCGGCAATAGCTTCTTCTAAAATTGCCTGGGCCTGGTTTTCTGGATCCGGATAAAGGCCAAAGACTTGGCTCAAATTCGCTTTGCACACGGCGGTAAGCATATAACGGTCCCATTTCGGACCGCTCATTGTCTCTTCGTGGGGAAAAACAATTCCTTCCCCAAACCGAGAAAGGCGCATCCTAGCCATAAACCCCCGCCGAATATATCTCTTCCCAGAAAGAGAAAACTCCTGATGATACACATAAATGGCCGGATCCGCTTCGATAAAGAGCACCCCCTCGGCAAGCCACTGCCGAAACAGCCGTCCCGCACGGGTATAACGGTTATTGGCTTCGTCGTCTGTAGGGTCGATGCGGTTGAGCTCTAACCGCACAAAATTGTACGGGTGCCTCCGATATAACTCCTCTTGTAACTGGGGAGTAATCACATCATACGGCGGGCAAACCACGTCGGAAAGCGAACCGACCCGGCCTAAATCGTACCGAATACCACGAAACGCTTGAATTTCCGGCATAACATCTCCCGGAAGCGGCAACCAAATAACAGATCCCTGGACCGAATCTTTCCCTACAGGACATCCCAGAGGGGATCAGCTCAACGACGATAATGGTGGGATTAATAGCGATAATGGTCCGGCTTATAGGGGCCGTCGATCGGCACGCCCAGATACTCCGCCTGTTCTGGCGTCAGGCGGGTCAGCTTCGCTCCCAGTTTGGCCAGATGCAACCGGGCTACCTCCTCATCCAGCTTTTTAGGCAATGTATGTACACCAACCGGGAATCGCTCCGGTTCCGTCCAAAGGGCTATCTGGGCCAAGACCTGGTTGGTGAAACTAGTCGACATAACAAAGGAGGGATGTCCCTCCGCACAACCCAGGTTGACCAGCCGACCCTCGGCCAACAAAATAATCGAATGCCCATCCGGGAAGGTAAACCGATCCACCTGCGGTTTGATGGTGGTCCGCCGGATGCCCGGATAGTGCATTAGCCAATCTACGTCGATCTCCACGTCGAAATGGCCGATGTTGCACAAAATAGCGTCGTTTTTCATCCGGAGCATATGTTCGCCCCGAATGACTTTGCAGCAACCGGTGGCAGTCACAAAAATGTCGGCCTCCTCCACCACATCTTCCAAGGTGGTAACCTGGTAGCCTTCCATGGCAGCCTGCAAGGCACAGATCGGATCGATTTCGGTAACCACCACCCGGGCGCCGAAACCTCGCATCGACTGGGCACAGCCCTTGCCCACATCTCCGTAGCCACACACCACCACTAACTTCCCTGCCACCATCACCCCGGTCGCCCGCTTGATGCCGTCGGCTAGCGACTCCCGGCACCCATAAAGATTGTCAAACTTGCTCTTAGTAACCGAATCATTCACATTGATGGCCGGGACCAGCAGTTCGCCCCGTTCCTGCATCTGGTAGAGCCGATGCACCCCAGTGGTAGTCTCTTCCGATAGGCCCCGCCAACCGGAAACAATTTTGTGCCAAAACTGAGGGTCTTCTCGCTGGGTCTGCCGGAGCAGGTCGTTGACGATCCGAAGTTCTTTATTGTCGGTCGGTTCCTCTAAGATCGAGGGATCTTCCTCGGCCCGGTACCCCCGATGCACTAGCAGCGTAGCATCCCCCCCGTCATCTACGATTAGGTTCATCCCCTGCCCATCCGGGAAGACCATCGTCTGCTTAATGCACCACCAATAGTCCTCTAAGCTTTCTGCTTTCCAGGCATAGACCGGAATGCCCCGGGCAGCAATGGCAGCGGCGGCATGATCCTGCGTGGAGAAAATATTACAACTGCTCCATTGCACCTGCGCACCTAGTTCCACTAGCGTCTCGATTAACACCGCCGTTTCTATGGTCATATGCAGGCAGCCAGCAATATGGGCGCCGGCCAACGGCTTTTTCGGCCCATATTTTTCCCGAAGGGCCATTAGACCCGGCATTTCATTTTCAGCCAATTGAATCTCTTTGCGTCCCCAATCAGCCAAGGAGATATCCGCCACCTTATAGGGGGGTTTTTTCGCTATCATCTCCGGATCAAAAAGCTGGGTTTGGGTTGCCAGTTGGGCCACGGCTCTCGTCCTCCGCAAGAAAAAGGAAAAACTGAAAAAATTGATCCTTAGCCTTTTAACCCGTTTATTTTAGCACGCCCTTTGCCATTTTATTGAAGAAAGGCCTCTGAACTTCACTTTTGCCATTTTGTGCTTCTGACTAGAGAGGCAATGTTCGAACGCCTTGTAACTATTGACGTTATTGGGTGGAGAAGGAAGTTTCCTCCTAACCACCGGTGGTAAACCAAGCTTAGGAAAATTACAAAACTCGAGGTTGGAATTGGTAGGAAGGTGTTTCCAGACGGAAAGTTTTGGGGAGTTAGGTTTCTCCCCCCTGAAAGATTGGCTTTTCTTCCCCCGGCTTTCCCATTAGGATTTTTCTTTTATTTTAGCACCCTCTTCTATCGCTCCTAGGGGATAGGAAAAAGCACCTTGGTTCCTAAATGTCAACTTTCGCCAATGTTGACACTGCCCTGGCCAAAGCAGGTGAACTCCTCTTCCAACCATGGGAAAATTGGGTCCGCCAAGGGAGACATTGCCGTAACTACATCAAGTAAGAGTAGTTAGGGAAAATGGCAAAATGCCAGCCAAGATACTCCCTGTGGACTTTAGGATGGAGGATCCAGGAGCCATTCTACCCCTGGAAGAAGTGGTCCAAGGCTTTTATGCCTGTTTTGAAAGATTTACCGGGGGTTTTTCTGTATTTGTTGGAAGGCTTCTCGAGCAGCCCGAATAAATTCCGCTACTAAACTGGGATCCTTTCGTCCTGGGGAAAGTTCCACTCCACTAGCCGTATCCACTGCCGTTGGACGGACGCTTCGAATTGCCTCCCCCACATTGGCCGGATTTAATCCACCTGCTAATACTAAAGGGGGGACGCCCTCCGCAGCAGCATATTCCCGACATAAATCCCATTGGGCCACATGACCTGTTCCCCCATATTGGCCGGGAATATATCCCTCTAAAAGTACCCAATCCGGCATCCGACCTACATATCGACATCGCTCTAAATACTCTAACACCGGCTGTAAGCCTTCCGGCCCTAGGCGAAAGGCCCGAATGATCGGTAGTCCTCCCAATTGCTGGAGCAACATCGGCGGTTCATCGCCGTGAAGCTGGACCCAGTCTAAACCCAGCTGCTCGAAAATCTGCCAAATTTCTGCTGGGTCTGCATTAACAAAGACGCCTACTTTGACCAATTCTCCCGGCAAAAGGGTAATCAGGTGCCGAGCATCTTCTGGCCAAATGTAGCGAGGGCTTCGGCTGTAGAAGTTTAGCCCCACCGCATCGGCTCCCGCACCAACCGCCCACAACGCATCTTGGGGCCGAGTAATCCCACAGATTTTAATCTGAAATGGTTTTACAGATTTCATGAGCTGTTTCTCGTTAGGCAAGGAGATACTCGCCCACAAACTTTTCTTTGTGTTTGTTTTCTTCGGGAGCAATGAAGTTGACAATCCCCCAGGGCGATTTTTCTACGCTTTTCGAAAAATCGGGAAAACTCTGCATAATTCATGAAGCTCCTATTCAGCCGATCAGCCGAACCGGAGCACCATGAATTTAGAGAAACGTGAAGAAAATAGGGAAACTTTTCAAGATTTTCCTATGTTGCCCAGCTTTCCTAACCTAATACCCGTGCGTTCCAATGCTGGTACTCCACTCAATTAAGTGTTATCACAGGATATTGGTCCTCAAAACGGCTGCAACCTGACTCCCCCCGAAAAGGAATAACGAATTATCGGTCAATAACCTCAAGCTAGGGAAAAACTTAAAAACCTTAAGAACCTCTGCGCCAGCCTGAACATCTAGAGAACTTTATGAACTTTTGATTCGGTAGGCTTTAGCTCTCCTCATCCAAATACCTACTAACCTACACCTCCTAGACCTACGATATGTAGGTTGCTCGCCGTGTTAGCAGTCCAATATATCAGGTCAGCCAAGGAAGGAACCGAAATCGTAAAAATATCTCCTTCGAATTATGCAGAGGTTCCCTTACCTCGACTTTTGCCATTTTTGGTCTTCTACCGGAATGGGAACGTTCTAAGTCCCTGGGACCATTTGCACTTAGGAATTTTTGTGGAGAAAAAGGCGGTTCGTCGTAACCCTTGGGGGGCAAAATAAGTTAGGGAAAATGGCGAAAGTCGCCCCCTTAATATCTTGTCATTCCTCAGGAGTTCCAAGTCGGATTGCCAGAAGAAAATAGTTCTAACCTTTTATCTTTAAAGGACTTATATCACCTTCTCTTTACACCCCTTGTTTATACCCCTTGTGGGGGGAAGGGCCAAAAACGGTTGGCTGTTCCCGCTGGGCTGCCTAGCCTCTGTGGGAGGGCCGTCCATCCGGTTCGATCCGGGCCATACAGGGAGACCGGAAAACCTTGCCCTAACATATGGAATCATTATGAGTTTATGGAATCATTATGAGTTAGGTTGATAGGCCTTCTTAAGAGGTCTTGGATATACCACGAAAGAGTTATTTTGGGGGCATTCGACCCTTTGATTTCTTCTGGGTGCTCTGGCAGGCCAGAGCAAAAACAACTGGGAAAAAAATCTCCGGAAGGTTTTCGGGTAGAAGAAAGATGCTTTTTCTAAGTTCTTATACATTAAGGAGTTACAGATAAGTATTATCCGTTCACTAAACTTTGAACTACTTTCCCTGCGCAGTTGGCAATCCAGGATGTTTAAAAGCTCCTGGCCCCACAAAGAGGGCAAGAAACCTCTGCAAAATGCTGAACATATAGTGAACTATATGAGTCCTTGATTCGATAGGCATTAAGCCGCCCTATCCAACAGCTACTAACAGCTACTATATGTAGCGGGCTAGCACGTTAGCAACCCATATAGGATGTAGAGGGAATGGGGCCAAAAATGGTATAAATATATATCCTTTGGATTATAGAGAGGGCCCCCAAGTAATAGTGAGTCTCCATGGGGCTGAAATGTACCCTAAGTCCATAAGGAACCTCTGCATAATTCGAAAGGAATATTTTTATACCATTTTGTCTGGTCTTTTCTCTAACACAACATATAGGGCTGCTAGCATTGCTAGCACCCAATAGATAATAGTAGATGTCCCGAGAGGAGAATCAACCGGCTAGAGAGTCAGAAGTTCCCAAAGTTCACTATATGTTCAGGATTTTGCAGAGGTCCCATAATTACGCAGAGGTCCCATAATTACAAGGATATAAGGATTCCTTTTGCCAGATGAGAGGCAAACAGGAAAAACCGCAACCGAGCCCTCCTCTGATGGGAATCGGAGCACATTACTGGGAATCGGAGCACATTACGATGAAGTATAGAGTGTTCGGGAAGGCTTATAGGGTACTGGGGAGAAGTTTATGGAGCCGGTAGGAATTGGAGATATGGCCCCGGATGTGGAGCTGAGGGATTCTCAGGGGGATGTGGTGCGGCTATCGGCGGTCTGGCAGCAGCGACCGGCCATAGTATTCTTTCTTCGGCATTTAGGCTGTCCGTGCACTGGCCAACAGCTGGAAACAATCCGACGCCACTTAGAGAAGTTTCATCAAGCTGGGGCTGCTGTGGTGATCGTTACCCTTGGACTACCTCAGAAAGCCACCAGTTTGTTTGAGGGTCCGGAAAGGCCCGACTGGGTGCTGATCGACCCCAATCAACAGGCATACCGTGCCTATGGGTTAGGTCGGGGTGGGGTCTGGCAATTGGCCGGTCCGCAGGTTTGGTGGACAGCATTCAAAGCCATGTTGCAGGGCCGAGTAGGTCGGCCTATAGGCGACGTCCGCCAATTAGCTGGGACTTTTCTGGTAGATCGGCAAGGGCAGCTTCGGTATGTGCACCGGGCCAGGCATTCGGCCGATTTTCCAGATCATGAAGCCATATTGGCCCGCCTTGCTGAGTTGGCCGGAAGTAAGTCTCAGCAGACCACTCCCTGATTGACTCAAGCACCGACACCAACTCAACTCCACCTTTGGGCGAGTAAGATTGCGCTGTTTACGGGCCCCCCTTTTCTGTGACTCTCTTTTTCCGAAAAGCTCCTTTTGCTCAGCAAAATCTACTGCTGGGCCACAACGTCTCTTTTGTTGTTCCGAAAGACCCTTCCGTTCCGGAAAGCCCATTTTGTTCTGAGAGGCTGTCTAGAAATGCGTTTTTCCAGGGAAAATCAGCTTGATAGCTGGATTACCTCGCATCCGGAAAATGCCTATTTTCCGCCTTTTACTGGAAGATCTGGTTAATCCCACCCCTATTGGGAAACGGCCAAGTCTTGATTTCCAGACAGCCTCCGAGCTCGACTTTTGCCGATTTCCCTAACTGGTTTTGCTGCCAGCAGTTACGACGAAACTCCCCTTTGTTCATCCAATTTCCTAACTCCAATATTTACAAGGAGTTAGTACAGTCCTCTGCCAGGTCGAATCCAAAATTGGCAAAAGTCGAGCTGAGAGGGTGTCCTGAAATTGGGATTTGGGCGGTTTCCAATGGGTTTTGGCCGACCCGGCTCCTATCCTTCAGACTCCTTAAAAACGGGGATTTTGGGGATTCTGGAGAATTGAGAGGAAGGAAACCCCTTTTCATCATAGAAAATGTTTTTTTTAGGACAGCTTCTGAGAAAAGTTCTCCTCTTCCCAAAACTTCCTCTGTTCCCAAAAGCTCCTCTGCTCTAAAAAGCCCTTCTGTTCCCAAAATCGCCTCTATTCCCAAAAAAAACTCTCTGCTTTACCAAAAAATCTCTGTTCTCGAAACTTTCTATTTTCCAAAGCCTCCTCGGTGCTTCAGAGCCTATCCTGTGTCCCAACCCCCTTGTTCCCAAAAGTCCCTTCTATTCGCTTAACCCCTCTGTTGCTAAAACTCCCTCTGTTCCCAAAAACCATTCGGTTTTCCCAAGCCTTCTTGTTTCCAAAAGCCCTTCTGATTCTGAAAAGCCTGCCGATCCGAAAAGCCCCTTTTGTTCTGAAAATCCCCTGCTGTCCAGAAAGTCTGCCTTTTGTTCAAGAAGCCCTTTTGGTCTGGAAAGCACACTTCGTTAGGGAACAGAAGCGGGACCGCATAGCGAAAGCTGCTTTCTGTTCAGGAAAGACGATTCCACCGGGCAAAAGGCCGGGGGTTAGCCGTCTTCTTGGTCCAAGTTAGCTGGGGAGGCTACCGAGTTGGGCAACTCAGCTTGGCAGAGGCATAGTCGGCGGATAGCGGTGGCCCGACCGGTGGCAGGATCCACATCGACTATAGTTCCGTGTAATCGGACATCATTGGAGGCCACTTCGAAATGAGTGGGTCGAAGGGTGAGCATGGACTCCAGGACACGGTCGATGCGCCGGCCGATAATGCTTTCATGTGGGCCGGTCATGCCCACATCGCACTGAAAGGCGGTGCCGCCCGGCAGGATGGTTTCGTCGGCAGTGGGCACGTGGGTATGGGTGCCCAGCACGGCCGAGACACGTCCATCCAGAAAGCGTCCTAGCAGTTGCTTGTCGCTGGTGGCCTCAGCGTGCATATCTACGAGGATGACCCGAACCTGGGAGGGGATTTCGGCCAGCACCCGGTCGGCAGCTCGTAGGGGACAATCGACCGGCGGCATGAAAATCCTGCCTAAAAGAGTAAAAACAGCTACGGGAACGCCTTGGGGCGTTTCCACCACTGTCCAACTGCGTCCGGGTGCGTCCGGCGGATAATTGGCCGGGCGTAAGATCCGATCCGTCTGGGATAGCAACGGCAAGATTTCCCGACGTCGATACGCATGATCACCTAATGTTACTACATCTACTCCTGCTTTCCGAAGTTCCTGGTAAATCGAGGGGGTTAGTCCGGAACCGCCCGCTGCATTTTCTGCATTGGCCACCACGACATCCACCTGCTCTTGGAGCCGAAGCATTGGTACGCTCCGGAGAACGATCTCCCGACCAGGCCGGCCTACAATATCGCCGATTAGCAGGATGCGTAGATTCACCGGTTCTCCTCACATGGATTAGGTGGTATCCGGCTCCGACGGCCCTTAGGTTACGGAACCTTTGAATAAATATGAACATATAGTGAACTTTATCTGTTTTAGGCTTTTGGTTCTGGTACAGGAACGGATATTAACCAATTCCCGGTAGCGATGGGTAGCAACTTCCTACTATTGGGTTAGTGGGAGAGTAAGAGCAAACGGCATAAAAAATCTAGCTTGGCTAAGCAGAGATAACTATTTGGTAACTATTTTGCGATTTCGGTATGGCGGATTTCTCGGATGACGGTAACTTTGATTTCGCCGGGATATGTAAGTTTTTGTTCACATGCCTTGGCGATATCCCGACAGATTTTGGCAGCTGTTTCGTCGGTGGTTTCCTTGGCGTTGACCAGCACGCGTAGCTCCCGACCTGCTTGGATAGCGTAGGCGTGTTCGACGCCTGGGATGGAGTGGGCAATGGCCTCCAGCTCTTCCATCCGTTTGATGTAGCGTTCTAGAGTTTCACGGCGAGCTCCTGGTCGGCTGGCACTGCAGGCATCGGCGGCCGCCACCAAGATAGTATATGGATTTTCAATCCGGAGGTCCTCGTGATGCCCTGCTGCGGCATGGACCACCTCGGGTGGCTCGCCATACCGACGTAACAAATCGGCACCGATCTTCGGATGGCCCCCTTCGACTTCGTGATCCACCGCCTTGCCAATGTCATGCAGTAAACCACAACGGCGAGCTAACGCACCGTCCAAACCAATCTCTTCGGCAATCATCCCAGCCAAAAAGGCCACCTCGAGCGAATGCTGAAGCACATTTTGACTGTAGCTAGTGCGGAATTTCAATCGGCCCAAAAGGTTCACAATCCGTTCGTGCAGATCATGAATGCCCACTTCCTGACAAGCTTCTTGACCCACTTGCTGAATATGCTGCTCCATTTCCTGCCGAGTAGCGGCCACAATTTCTTCGATCCGGGAAGGATGAATCCGGCCGTCGGCAATCAGTTTGGTCAGCGCAATCCGAGCAATCTCTCGCCGAATAGTGTCAAAAGCACTGACAATGACCACCCCGGGCGTGTCGTCGATGATGACATCCACCCCGGTCAATTTCTCAAAAGTACGGATATTTCGACCTTCTCGACCAATAATCCGCCCTTTCATTTCGTCGTTAGGAATATCCACGGTGCTGGTAGTGGTTTCGGCGGTGTGGGCGGCTGCATAGCGTTGCATGGCCGTCAGAAGGATCTCTCGACTTTTCTGTTCGCAGATTTCCGCCAACCGCTTTTCATGCCGCAAAATTAAGGCACCCACCTCCTGCTGCATTTGGGCTTCCAACATCTCTAACAGGCGTTTGGTCGCTTCTTCCTTGCTTAGACCGCTCAGTTCATGCAAGGTCTGACGCTGCAGATCGAGGAGTTTATTCAGTTCTTCTTTTCGGCGGTTGGCCTCTTGGATCCGCTCGGTCAGTTTCCGTTGGGTGCTTTCAACGATTTTTTCTTGTTTGCGGAGCTGCTCGGCTTGTTGTTCGAGGGCGTCCTGGCGTTTGTCCAGCATCCGTTCTCGTTCATGGAGTTCTTTGCGGAGCCGGCGGAGTTCTTTTTCAGCTTCGGCTTTTTCTTGAAGGATCATTTCTTTGATTTGCAGTTCGGCTTCCCGTCGGCGAGCCTCGGCTTCTTCCTCCGCTTTTTGAAGGATCTGACGGGCCTCGGCCTCGGCATCTCGCCGTCGCAGCCGATCCAACAGCCGAATCGCCAGAAACGTAAGCAGCGCACTGCCAACAATGCTAATAAGAAACTTGAGCACGTCCACGCGTCTGGATTCCTTGCGGATGAACAGGATAGGATAGTGGCCGAAGCTGTTCCTCGTTCCTCGGCCTTTCTTTGGGGGCAGCCGAGGTCCTATGCCGCAAGGACTCTTGTGAGGGAAGCTAACCGGAAAAAGCGTGAACGTTCAACGAGCTAGTCCGCAGAAGGAGGGCCCCAAGGGGGATCAGCCTGCCTGCAGCCCTCCGGTAAGGAAGCTGAGGTGGGGGGGATTCGATGAAAATTTGAACATCTGATCCCAGAAAAGAGACTCACCACCCTCTTTCTTCTTCTAAGCTCTCCAAACCCATACCTGGCCGGCCGAGCCGGCCTCCAAGCGGCATCCTCCCTGAATGGCTGGGGCTGTAATATTGGCCTACCTATAGGCCGCTGGTGAGGCGAGTGGCCTGCTGGATTGCATCCAAAAGACCTCCACAGCCAATGAACCAAGCCAACCACCCAGCCCACTACCAGCCAGGGAAGATATCGCACAGGTTGCCTGATCCAAGACCAGTTCGTTGCTTCGTTCAACGCACGTCCTCCGACAGGCCCTCTCGGCTGCCGAAGCTCCTGGAGATTGTTTTCTCCCAGAGCCCTCTCTGAGAGAAATTCCTTTATGCTTTTACACCGTTGTTTATATCATACCAGAATTTACGGCCCTTGCAACGGGGACCGGAATAAAAAGGCAACCCGTTCTGGAAAAACAACCCAGAAGCCAAAAACAACATAACCTCTTGTAGCAAAAAGATTTAGGTAAAATATACATTCTTGATCGTCACAGTGATCTTTTCAGAGGGGATCGCTCTGCAGGGGGCTTTAGAGGCATGTGCCTTTCCCATTTAAGAGGGGATTTGTGCCCCATAGGTCTTCCCCCATGCTGAGCCTCTGCCTGAGAGCAGTTCTCCACCGAGTGCAAAAGACCAAGGTTCCTGAAACGCTTCAGTAGGAGTTTTAGGGGGGTCGACGCCTCCAGGACCCCTATTGGAGTTTCTATTTATTACCCTTTAAGGGGGTTACTTCATTGACGGCGCCGGACCCGGAACTTTATAATGAGGAAAAATCGCTTACCTTCTGGGCCGAATAACTCGCAAAGGGGATCCCTTTTCTCTGGTTTCCTCAACGAGGATGCTCTTAATATGCGAACGCTAAGGCCCACCACTTTAAAGCCGGTCCCCACGTGCCAGACTGCGTTAAGCAAGGGCCTCCGACGGGCGGTGGTGCTGTTGATGGTTGTGATGAGCTGGGCTGCCAGAGGCCCCCTGCTGGCTTCTGGAGCCCCCGCTCAAATTAGTGCACCCACCCATGAGGGGCCACAATCGCCGAAACAATCCTCCCCAGAGCAAGGGGGGACAGTTCTACAAGAAAAACCTGCTGTCGGGTATCTTCTGCGGGTGAAATTGCCCATTGATGGGGAAAGTTATCAGCGGGCTAAACTTTTTGTGCGCAAAGCGTTGGAAAGGGCCCGAGCTCGAAATCACCGGCCGATTTTGATTTTCCATTTTCAACTTCGCCCGGACCAGCAAGAATATGGCCGAGGGAGCGAATTTGGCGCCTCTAGCGATCTGGCTCGTTTTCTGACCAGTAAAGAGCTTAGCGAGGCCCGCACCGTAGCCTACATCTGCCAATCCCTGCAGGGTCATGCTGTGTTGGTGGCGTTGGCCTGCGATGAAATTATCATGGCTCCGGATGCGGAGATCGGAGCGGCTGGCGTGGACGAACAGGTCATTGAGCCAGATATGCGCAGTACTTATCGCCTCATTGCAGAACGACGCCGAAGTTTTCCAGCGGATGTGGCATTAGCCTTATTAGATCCTGCCGTGGAACTGGTGGAAGTAAAGACGGATTTGGGGACCGAATATGTGCTTTCGGATCGGGTGGAAGAGCTTCGCAAGCAAAAGCGCACCATCCTTGGGCAGAGGGTATTGATTCCGGCAGGGCAACTGGGTAAGTTCACCGCAGAGGAAGCCCGGCGATTGCGGCTGATCAGTTATTTAGCATCGGATGTCCGAGAGTTGGCTCGGGCCTTGGAAATTCCTCCGGAAAGTATCGAAGAGGACCTAGCTTTATCGGAAAATTGGGTACCGATTGGCGTGTCCCTGAAAGGACCAATCGACTCGGATAAAGTCCGGCGAGTCCAACGGATTATCGAAGACGCTATTCGGGATCGGCAGATTAATTTAGTGGTCTTGGAGATTTCCAGTCCTGGCGGCTCTATTAGCCAGAGTATGCAACTGGCTAACTTTTTAGGACCCGGATTGAGAAAGGAGCAAGTGCATACAGTGGCATATGTGCCCGAGCAGGCCAGGGCGGATGCCGCCTTGGTAGCGTTGGCCTGTTCGCAACTGGTGGTGCATCCGGATGCGATCCTAGGCGGTTCGGGTGCTGTCGAACCCAGCCAAGAGGACCTCCAGTTGCTCCGCCAAGCCGTCAAAAACCCCGAAGGCCCCTGGGCACATCGAAGTTGGTCGCTGGCGCTGGCGATGGTGGATTCCAGTGTGGAAGTGTATGAATATCGACGTCGGGGGCAGCAGCAATTGTTTTCCCTAGAAGAGATGGAGGAGATGGCCAAGCGGGATCCGACGGCGGCGGAGTGGATCAAAGGCCAGCGAGTAGCCACTCGGGGTGGCTTAAAAGGTCAGAAGGCCGGTGAGGTCGGCTTGGCGGATTTTGTCGTCCGCGATTTCGCTGAGCTGCAGAAAGAGTTCTCTTTGGAAAAAGGAGTACCCTGGGCCGAACCGGGTTGGGCACAGCACCTAATTGATTTATTGGCTCGACCGGAAGTGGCTGGGCTCCTATTGGCCATCGGATTCTTTGCCCTGTATTTTGAGCTTCATACTCCAGGAGTTGGCTTAGGAGGGTTTATTGCTACGGTCTGTTTTTTGCTCTTTTTCTGGTCCCGGTTTTTGGGTGGTACTGCGGGTTGGTTGGAAGTCTTGTTATTTTTGGCCGGGGTGGTCTGTTTGCTTTTAGAAATCTTCGTCTTACCAGGTTTTGGGATTTTTGGTCTAGGAGGCGGGCTGTTAATCATTGCTTCCCTAATCTTGGCCAGTCAGACCTTTGTCATTCCCCGCAACGAATATCAGATGCAACAATCCATGCAATCCCTTATGATTCTGGTTGGCGCCTTTTTGGGTGTGTTGGTCTTGGCCTGGGTAGCACGTAAATGGCTGCCACGGATGCCGGTAGTAGGTCGAATGTTTCTTCCCCCACCAGAACCGGAAGAGGCGGAACAAATCCGCCAGCGGGAAATTTTGGCCGATTACCACGATCTGCTGGGAGCAGTAGGAATCACCACCACCCCCCTAGTTCCTTCTGGCAAAGCGCGGTTTGGCAATCGATTGGTTGATGTCACGGCTGACGGGGAGTTGATCGAACGTGGGAAAAAAATTGTGGTTACCGAAGTCCAAGGCTACCGAGTCCTCGTACGCCCCCTTGATGAACACTAGGAGACGCTGCATCATTCTGAACATCTAGTGCACTTTATGTACTTTTGATTCCCTAGGCTTTAACTCCTGCCATTTAAACACCTACTGGCTCTGTTGAAAACTTTTCCGGTTGGAAACCTAACCCCACCAAGAGTCGAAAAACCCACACATTATGAGCAAAATTTCCATACCTCCCAAGAAGGTTTCAACAGAGCCACATCTACTCTATGTAGGCTGCTAGCAGTGCCAGCAACCCAACATATTGGGTCGGTCCTGCAAGGAACCAAAATGGTATAGGAACCGTATAGGAACCTCTGCACAATCCTGAACATATAATAATGAATAAATTTTGCGCACTTTTGATTTTCTAGCCCTTCGGTTGTCCTACCTGGACAGCTACTGTCTATGGGGTGCTAGCAATGCTAGACATCCTATATGTTGTGTTAGGGGGAGGACAAGCCAACATGGTTGAAAATATCCCTTTGAATTATGCAGAGGTTCCCCTTCTATTTCGATTCTTCTTGGTTGCTCTTGGAAGGTTAGCGGTCAGCCGGAAGGATGGGCGGACTAGGTGTGTTTTTTGTGCCCCGCAGCTAGGTAGTTTCACTTCCTGGCCTCTGCCATGGAGTGTGCAGCAGCAAATTAACTTCACTCGGCGGAACTGACACAGAACTTGGAAACCCAGTCAAAGCTTTTTGTTCCCTGGAAGGGCTGCTGCGCAGCTTTTGGGCCTGGGGGAAGCGGGCGGTCAGACTTTCTTCCCACCGTGTCGATGGGGCCGGGCAGGCCTGGTCCCCCCGCAGCCACATAGCCGTAACTAGCTCCATCCTGGTCCGGACTAACCCAAAACGCATAGAGCGAACCGTTCCGGAGGAAGAAACGGAATCGGACCGCTCGGCCTGCCAAAGCGCTAAGGTCTTCTACCCCTTTCCAATGGACGGATGTCAATGTCTTATCCCCCCGGATGGGTTCACAGTTGGTTTTCAGGAAGGGGGCAATAGGCAGGCCTTTTTCATCCAAAACTTCTGCAAGAAGGTATCCTTCTTCGCCGGTCTGCAGATTAACAAAGAGGTATTTTCCGTCGAAGCGGACTGGTCGGGTGATGAGGAAGCCTTCCTGCTGGTCGGCTTCCATGGAGGCAAAACCATCCCGCCGCAGGATGGCAAGGCCGGTGGTGAGTTGGCCAGTCTGTGCGTTTTGTTCTCGGGCGCTTAGGTAGAAATAGAGGTGATCGCCGACTACCAGGCAACCGCCGCCGCATGACTGAACATTTGCCCAATTCCATGCCCCGGGCCTTTCGTCCACCCCAAACAACGGTTTCCGCCAGGGCCGATCCCAATGAAACCCATCTCGACTAAAGCCCACGAAGACCTCATTCCGCTTCTGAAACCGCTTGCCCACCGAGTGCCAATCACCCTGCCAGATGGAAAACAACCCCACCAACAGACTCTCGTAGGGAAAGCAGTCCAGATTATAAAGTTGCGGTTCTACCTGAGCAAGTTCCGGATTCGGGTTATGCGGATCAAGCTGGTCAGCGCCAATCCACAGACGGAGGTCTTCCTGTTTCCAGTGGAGTCCGGCTTGAGCGTCGGGATGTTCGCGGTAGAGGCGGACCCGACCTAATCCCGGATAATTAGTACGAATGCTATACACCCATACTTTCCGAAACGGGTTGTAGAAGACAGTAGTGCGATCATGCACTGGGGGCGAACTGGCCACCGGCCCTTTCCAATGAATTCCGTCCGCAGAAACAAACAAGCTAAGCCGCCATCCTTCTCGGGAAGAGGTCGTGGTAAAAAGCTTCCATCGCCGCTGAGGATCCTTCTCCTCCCAGTCAAGCCAAACCGTATTGGAATCCCTGGCCCCTTGCCAAACCACATTAGTACCCGGTTGGACATCCAGGGCGGGTTTTTCCCAATGGATGCCGTCTTTACTCTGAGCATAGCAAACGCTCCGGCAGTATCCGCCCATATACCACATTTTGAAAAGCTGATCTATCGGATCATACCAAACGCCGTCGCTAAAAACCATGGCCGTCGGTGGGCCAGCCTGCTTTTCCCAATCGCGGTCGGGCTTTAGGACCGGACAGGCCGAATGATACTTGGCTTGATGAAACCGACGCCGAAGGTTTGTCTGGGCCACCAGAAAATCGTCCACGAACAATTGCCGACCCAGATTAATAGGGATCACATCCGGGGGCTGCTGGAGATACGGGACTGCCATAGGTTGGCGAGTAAGCTTTTGTTGCCGGGGAGGCCAATCCGCTGGCAGGCGAATGCCGTTATAAAGAAGCTCCCCCGAAGAACTGGACTGCTGGGCATAGCTAGGTTCAGACAATACGATCATCCCACCCAACAGTGCCAACAAAAGTCTGGGCTTGTGACTTTTCATCATAATATCCTCCTCTATAGGGGTGCGGCTGATTTTTTTGTGGTTAGTTTAGGGGAGTGGTTCAACATAGATCGCTCCCTGCCCCATGGAAGCCTTCCTCCCTTGGAGCTCCCCCACAGGCCAATAGGCTCCGTACTGTAGGGTCTAGGAGTCAGTCGAAGGAGTTCAGGTGCTTATGTCTCGGAAGGAGAAAGGGGAGCAAAAGGGTTTGTTTTATAATAGGTAGGTGCTGTGCAAAGCTGGTTTGCCGTGGGCCGAAGCCTGTTTTGCCTATATTCCCTATGTTGCCCAATTAACCCACAAAATTTCAGCCGCACCCTTCTATAGTTGCGGCCTTTTCCGCTCTCAGATAGAATAACACAATGACGGGAATATTTCAGCTGAGTGAAGAAACCTGCCAGCTGGTAGCCTGCCAGCAGGCCAACAGCGGGGGTGGAGCTGGGTATTTTCCCATGCCAACACGGCCCGTCAGCCCGTGCGCCGGCCCGGTCCAAACTCTGCCGGACTAACGGCCCCCATCCAAAGCCTGCCTTCCCCATCCAAGGGGCAAAAAAGCCGAGTAGAGACTTTTTTCACCCGGTTTTTTCCCGTTTGTACTTTCTGATTTTTTATAGGGGTTAAGTAGGTCTGGGACCCAATTGGCTTCAGCAGCTGTCAGCCAGCGCCTTTCGGATGCCTAGTAGCCTAACCTGTTGGAAGGCCATAGGTTAGAGGAGCCGTTTTGCAAAACCCTCCGGCCAGGACATAGAAGTTGGAAATTGGAAAATGGTCTCCAGTAATAGGCGAGTCGGTTGGACTGGATCAATAGCCTATTTCCACAACAAGTAATTTTTCGGGAAGTACCGTTACCGGCAAGACCTGAGGGGTGAAAAATAACCCGGAACATTTCAGCCGGGAAACACACCGGCTGCTGCCCTCCGAGCCAGATGCTGGGTTGACCCGAACAGAATGCTGGCTCTGGAGGCAAAAAGACTGATTGTCCCTATCATTTCCGTACTCTTGCCGGGGCGGGGAAGGGAAAAAAATAGGGTTACTGGATTCGGAGAAATATTACAATAAGTACACTGGGATTTCCGCTGGAAGAAAAATAAGTGTAGTGGCCACTTTTGGCTCCTTGCAGTTTGGCAGGTGGTGTTCCCAATGGATATTTGGATTTGGGCATTTTTGTTGCTACTGCTGGGCCTGATTTTGGCTGTGTTGGAAATGTTTGTCCCTTCTGGGGGAATTTTAGGGTTTTTATCTGCTTGTTCGTTTATTGGGGCGATTGTCTTAGGATTCCGGTATTCAGTAACCTATGGGATTGTACTAACGCTGGTAACGGTCTTTGGGGTACCGATCATCATAGCGGTGGGGCTAGCCATTTGGCCCCATACGCCGATGGGTCGTCGGATTTTGTTGGACGTGCCGACTAGTGAACAGGTACTCCCCGAAGACCCCCGTAAACAGACACTGAAAGCTCTGGTTGGCCAAATAGGGGTGGCCAAAACCAAAATGCTCCCCAGCGGGGTGATCGTCATCAATGGCCGAAGTATCGACGCCATCAGCGACGGAACCCCCATCGAGCCGGGCGAACAAGTCCGAGTGCTGGACGTACGGGCCAATCGAGTCGTGGTTCGCCCCTTAAAGGCAGAAACCCACCCCCCCCAGCAGCCGGAGGACCTTCTGCGACAGCCCATCGAGTCGGTTCTCAACGAACCGTTTGAGCCTGAAGAAAGTGGATAAACCTGGACGTTTGCGATTTTCCCCGAACCTGGTTTGTTGCCAGGCGGTAGGATGATGCCCCTTTCTGTTCACTCAATTTCCTAACCTCAATGATTCTAAGGAGTTAGAATATCCGCTTTTTGGCAGGAATCCCAAAATGGCAAACGTCCAGATCTGAGCGCCTGTCTGGAAATGCGTTTTTCCAGGGGAAATCAGCTCAGGAGGTGGATTACCTAACATCCGGAAAAGTGCCTATTGTCCCCTGTGTTTTGCTGGAAGAGCTGGTTAATCCAACCTCGATCGGGAAAGGCCCAAGTCTTGATTTCCAGACGGCCTCGTAGCTTGACTTTTGCCATTTTTCCTAACTCCTTGTGTTTCTGGGAGTTAGGGTGAAGGGCTTTTGTCCATACAATTTCCTAACTTCAATATTCATTTAGGAGTTAGAGCATTTCTCTTCCAGGCGGAAGCCAAAAATGGCAAAAGTGAAGCTCAGAGACTATGCTGAAATGATATTTCCACCAGAAAAGCAATTTCCCTTTCGAAATTGCCCAGAATTTCCAAACTTCCTATTTTACACCGCTGTAGCGGAGAGAGTCGGTCAACCCAAAACCCTTTGGGGAAATCATAAAATCCCAAATTCAGGAACACTTCTGAGTGGCGGAACTGCCGGTTCCATCCCCGTCCAAAGTCGGTCAATTTCTGGCCTGCTGGGTCAGGGGAGGCAAAAAAGCTGATTGATCCAGTGTCATTTGCCTCTCACCCTGTTCCCTTTAGGCGACAGGAATGGTATCTTCCATTCTTAGAAAAGGCTCGTGCAGCAAGCGGGAGGCCCCGGATGTCGTCCGAACTGCTTTGTCTTGTCCCGGAAGCGGGAGAGGTTGGCCTCGGGAAAGCGCGGGGCAGCTGAGGTGGCCAAAAACCACCGATGGCCCTGAGGTGAGACCTTTTCCAGACTTAGAGGCTGTCCTAAAATGGGGATTTGGCTGGTTTCCATGGGTTTTGGCCGACCGGCTCCTCCCTCCACACTTCTTAAAAAAACAGGGATTTTGGGGATTCTGGGGCATGTAGGAGGAAGTAAACCTCCTTTCATCCTAGAAAATGTTTTTAGGACAGCCTCTTAGAGGTTTTAACTTCGACTTTTGCCCTTTTCGGGCTCCTGCCAAAGGGGAAAGTTCTAACTCCTTGAAATTATTGGACTTAGGAAATTGGGTGGGCAAAAAGAGTGTTCGTCGTAACTGTCGGATTCCAACCAACTTAGGAACAAAATGACAAATTGAGCTTGCCTCTCCACTTATGAGCGGCAAGATGGTCCTTCCGGTGTTTGCTCGCTGTTATGCACAAGTTGGCGTGGAAGCGTTCGAACTTCACTTTAGGCAAATCTCAAAAGCTCATTGAACAACGCAGAATGGATACAATAGGCGATTTGGCTAAGACAGTCTTTGAAACCAAGCACCTTTTGCTCTTGGAAGTGATCTTTCCAAAATGCTGCAATTTTTCCAAAGGAACAATTAGCTTCTTTAAGAACGGTTCGTTATTTCCCTATCTTGGGCAATCATTTGCCGCCGTTGGAATGGGAAATACCTACCAAAATGTGTATAAAAGCGAGCCGGTTTCTGGGGGTTTTATTTTGTTAGAGGCTGTTAGCTGTTATTAGTCCGGCTGGTTGGCCAATTGCCGATTTGCGTAGATACTGATCGGCTTTCAGGATAGAGGAGACAAAAATTAGGGAACCTCTGCAAAATCCGGACGATACAGGGATCTTTATGAATCTATGATTCGGTAGACATTGGCCCATTTTATTTAGAGACCTACTATATGGAGGTGGCAGGCGTATTAGCAGCCTTATATATTGGGATAGAGGTGGAGGAACAAAACAATGGAAAGGAGCCTCTGCTAATTCAATGGGGATATTTTTATACCATTTGGGATGCCCTTCCTCTAACACAACATATAGAGCTCGAGCATTGTTAGCACCCAATAGATAGTAGGTGTTCGGATAGAAGAACCGAACGGCTATAGAATCAAAAGTCCATAAAGTTCGCTACATGTTCATGATTTTGCAGAGGTTGCTAAAAATATATTCTTCAAGGTATCCAGAGCTTCCTCACCTGATTTCATCGTAGAGAAAAATTAGCCGATTGCGAAATGTTCCTGTTTTGCACATCGATCGGGGAAAGGAAAAACTTATGATGGTTCTAGCCCAGGAACTGACGGCGCCGCAGGTGTTGGCACTGATTGGAATTTTAGTGCTTTTGGTGCTGGCGGTCATCGCTTTTGTGGTGTTTGTGATGTATTTTCGCTACTGGATCCAGTCGAAGATGACCGGAGCTGGCATTGGCCTATTGGACCTATTAGGGATGACATTTCGGAAGGTAAATGTGGGCGAGATTGTGCGTGCCAAGATCATGGCCGTCCAAGCAGGTTTGGATGAACAGACCACGGGTATTACCTCCAAGGCTTTGGAAGCCCATTATTTGGCTGGCGGCCGGGTGCTCAACGTCATTCGGGCTTTGATTGCTGCCACCAAGGCCAAACTGCCTTTGGACTATAAATTGGCCACCGCCATTGATTTGGCAGGCCGAAACGTGTTGGAAGCGGTGCAGACCAGTGTCAACCCCAAGGTGATTGATTGTCCTTCGAAGGCTTCTGGCCGGGATTCCTTGGACGGAGTAGCTAAAAACGGCATCCAACTGAAGGTCAAAGCTCGGGTAACGGTGCGTGCAGATCTTAGGCGGCTGATTGGTGGAGCCACCGAAGAAACGATCATCGCTCGCGTGGGGGAAGGGATTGTCAGTGCGATTGGCTCGGCCGAGACACATCTAGAAGTACTCGCCAATCCGGATCGGATCTCGAAGGCGGTTTTGGCCCGCCGACTAGATGCACAGACCGCCTTTGAAATTGTCTCGATTGACATTGCTGATATTGATGTGGGAGAAAACATTGGTGCTCGGCTTCAAGCCGAACAAGCCGAAGCGGATATGCGGGTTGCCCGTGCTAAAGCCGAGGAGCGGCGGGCCATGGCAGTGGCCGCAGAACAGGAGAATCTCGCTTTGCTGGAAGAAAACCGAGCCAAGGTCGTGGAAGCCGAGGCTGAAGTCCCTAAAGCCATTGCGGAAGCCTTCCGCTCTGGGGCGCTGGGAATCCTGGATTACTACAAATTGCGAAATGTTCAGGCCGATACGGATATGCGATCCTCGATTGCCCGGAGCATGACGGCGCCGACCGCAGCTGCCCGAGCCGCGGCCAGACCTGGCACCCAACCCCAACCCCCTTCCGCATAACTGGCTGGGAGATCACCCAATGAATGAGCTTGGTTTTTTGCAACCTGTTTTGGCCAATGGCCGAGATTGGATCCCTACATTAATTCTGGTAGTTTTTGTCCTTTTGCCACTGATAGGGCAATTTCTCAGTAAACTGATCGAGGCGGAGAAGGACGCCGCCCGACGCGAAGCCCGCCAGGCCAAAGCCCGAGGGGCTGGTGCTGGGGGTGGACGACCCATGGACCCCATCGAGCGGGAAATCGCGGAGTTTTTACGTCGAGTCCAAGGCCAAGCGGATCGGCCCAAAGAGGCACCCGCTCCACCGGCCAGGCCAGTAGCTCCACCTCTGGTAGCCGAATTGGCTGAACAGGAGCCGAAGCGTCGGCCAGGGCGTCCTTCGGCCAAGGTTCCACGTCGTCCTCCCGGCACCAGCCGGACCACTCCTCCTGTTGTATCCGCCCAGGTCGTTTCCGAACCTCCTGCTTCTAGAGGTGTGGGAAAACGCACTGAGGAATTGATTCGTACGGATCAGATCGAGGCTCGCACCGCTCAATTGGGCAGCACTGTCAGCCGCGTCGATGAAGAATTAGAAGCTCATTTGCGAGAAAAGTTCGATCGTGAACTTCAAGAGCTTGGACGCTTGTCGGTGGCTTTGCCAGAACTTTCTACCAGTTTACCTCCCGCAGGCACAGAGCCCCCGGTTTCAGAAGAAACTGCTCTGCTAGCTATGCCGCCAACGGCTCCCACCGGCCTGCCCACCTTATTGGCTACCGCCGAATCCGTTCGAGACGCCGTTATCCTGTATGAAATCCTTCAGCCTCCATGGCAACGGTGGAGCTAGGAGCTTCTAACAAAATGAGTTTCTCTCTTTATAAGCGGGAAGCTGGCCCTGCCCAGCTTTAAGCTAAGGAGTATCATTTTGTTAGAGGCTCTTCTCTTTCATCTCTCAAAAGGGCAGGCCCTTTGGTCGGTTTATCCATTTGCGGAAATACCTAGGCTTCAGGCACTGGCAGAGGCGGAGGAGCGTAGCTGGTCGTCTGCGCCAAGGGCAAGAAGCGATGCCAGTTGGCCGCCTTCAGCCTCACCCGCACCCTCTGGCAACAGGGGGGTGGCGGCAAAACCATAGAGCCAGGCCGTTTTCAGCATCGGGACTTTTGTCATTCATTTTTTGGAACTTCTTTTATTTCAAGGAGATAGGCGTTGGGATTCTTTGTTCGGCAATTTTCTTAACGCCAATATTTTCAAGGGGTTAGAACATCCAAATGGTTAACCTCCTAGAAATTGGCAAAAGTCCTGCCAGTATAAGCTGCCAGAGATAGGTCCACATCGGGGAGAGGGGAAACCATAGGTCCAGACCAGTCGGCGAAAGTCTTATGGCCGCCCAAAGCAATCTCCTATTCTTTATGGAGATCCTTGAACAAACCTGAGGAACCTTTGCATAATTCAAAGGGATATTTTCAACCATTTTGGCTTGTCCTTCCTCTAACACAATATATGGGGTGTCAAGCATTGCTAGCGCCTAATAGATAGTAGGTGTCCAGGTAGGAGGACCGAACGGCTAGAGAATCAAAAGTTCATAAAAATCACTATATGTTCAGTATTTTGCAGAGGTTTCCTGAATAAAAAGGAGAAAGGAGAAACCTATGTCCCATTGGACAGTGGAACCCGGAAAAACCCGTTTAGGGTGGATCGGCACTGGGGTGATGGGGCGATGGATGGCCGGTCATCTGCTCCAGGCCGGATACCACCTGACGATTTATAACCGTACTCGTTCCAAAGCGGAACCGCTACTTCAAGCCGGTGCCCAATGGGCCGAAAGTCCTCGCCAAGTGGCCGAGGTCTCGGATGTTATTTTCACCATGGTGGGGTTCCCGGCTGATGTCCGGCAGGTGATTTTAGGACCGGAGGGAGTACTGGCCGGTTGTTCGCCAGGCAAGATCATTGTGGATATGACCACCAGTCAGCCCGCATTGGCTGTGGAAATTGCTCAGCAGGCAGCCCAGCGGGGAGTAGTGGCCTTGGATGCGCCGGTTACTGGTGGCGATGTGGGGGCCCGGGAGGCAAAGCTATCGATCATGATTGGCGGCGACCCGGAAGCAGCTCAGGCGCTTCGGCCCTGTTTTGAGTGTATGGGAAAGACCATTGTCTATCATGGCCCGGCCGGCAGCGGCCAACACGCAAAACTAGCCAATCAAATCGTCATCGCCTCCCAAATGGTGGCCTTATGCGAAGGCCTGCTGTATGCCTACAAGGCGGGGCTAGATTTGCAGAAGGTGCTCCAATCGGTCGGCGCAGGTTCGGCTAGCAGTTGGTCGGTTCAGAATTTAGGCCCTCGGATTTTGGCCGGTAATTTTGACCCCGGCTTTTTTGTGGAACATTTTATCAAAGATATGGCCATCGCCTTAGAAGAGGCTCGACGCATGGGGTTGGCTTTGCCGGGGTTGGCCTTGGCCCATCAATTGTACATGTCGGTTCAGGCCCTCGGCCACGGCCGAAAAGGCACCCATGCCTTGCAACTTGCCTTGGCTGCCATGTCCGGCATCGACTGGACGAACCGACCACCGGTTACCGTCTCCAGCCCCTGGCAGAAAACCTGAACTCCTGCTGGCTTTCTGTGTATCTGTTGCATTATCTGTCGCTGGCGAAAGGTTGTGTCTGGGAGGTTTTGCTCATCCTGGACGATGCTGATCCACTTTTGGCAGATTTAAGCCTCCGGCAGGAAAAGGTTCCACAGAGCCCCATTGATCTTTAAGTCGAGTGAATGCACCGATTGGTCGTGATCCCCGCCAAAGCGGGGATCTAGGTAACCAGACTCCGGCCTGATTCTGGATTCCCGCTTGGGCGGGGATGACATTCAGAGGCTTTATATTCCCTTAAAAGTGCCTTTTTGTTCACAGAATTGACATGTTACCTTCATCTTTATCCTATAAACTGTCCTCAAATCATTTGCCCTCCCTACCTTACCGACTATCTAAGAGATATATTTAAGAAACTTCGGTTTTTAGGAGGCCAAAGATATTTTCGTAGGCAGGGTTTTTTCGCTTTTTGTGTAGGAGAAGGCTTCGTATGACTCGGGTGGCGATTATAGGTGCGGCGGGTTATACGGCTTTAGAGTTGATCAAAATTTTGCTTCGGCATCCGGAGGTGGAGATCACGGCGGTGGCCGACCAGCATGAGAATCGGCCACCGATTGCTATGATTCATCCGTCGCTGGCGCGTCGGCTGGACCTGTGTGCAGAAAAGCTTACTCCGGCGGAGATAGCGGCCAGGGCGGAGTGTGTGTTTTGTTGTGTGCCGCACGGGGTTAGTGCTACCTTAGTGCCGCCGCTTTTGGATGCGGGAGTCCGGGTGATTGATTTTAGTGCGGACTATCGGCTGGATGATGCTACAAGTTACGAACAATGGTACGGACATAAGCATCCGGATCCGGAGCGGCTAGGACGGACCGTATATGGTCTACCGGAGCTTTTCCGGTCGGAGATTCCGTCGGCTCGATTGGTGGCCAATCCGGGTTGTTTTCCCACCTCTGCCATCCTGCCGCTGGTGCCGTTAATTAAAGCAGACCTAATTGAGCCTCAGGGGATTATCGTCGACTCCAAAACCGGCGTTTCAGGTGCTGGGCGAACGCCGAAACTGACCACCCATTATCCGGAATGCAACGAAAGCATTTCTGCCTATAATGTGGGCCGACATCGACACATGCCGGAAATCGACCAGATTATCCGCCGGGCGACCGGTGTGTCGGTGGAAGTGATTTTTACGCCCCATCTGGTGCCGATGGACCGGGGGATTCTATCGACCATCTATGCGGTGCCCAAACGCTCAGACCTTACCGAAGAACAGTTGCTGCAAACGTTGCGGGACTTCTACCAAGAGGAACCTTTTGTGCGGGTGGTGGATCATCTGCCCGGCACGAAAGATAGCTTGGGGACTAATTTTTGCGACATCACGGCTCGGATCGTTCGGGGCCGAGTTCTACTGATCAGCTGTTTAGATAATCTGATCAAAGGAGCTTCGGGTGCAGCTGTACAAAATTTTAATTTAATGTACGGCTACCCGGAAACCACCGCTCTGTAAGAATTTGTTCAAATGCCGGAACCACTAACCATGGAACTACGTTTGCCAGAAGGATTTCGATGTGCGGGAGTATGTTCTGGGATTAAGCTGCAGGCCGGGGCGTTGGATTTGACACTGGTGGTTTCGGATCGACCGGCTGTGGGTGTAGGCGTCTATACGACTAACCTGGTGCAGGCGGCGCCGGTTTTATGGGATCGGCAACATACGCCCAGCAGCCGAGTTAGGGCCATTGTAGCCAATTCCGGCAATGCCAATGCCTGTACCGGCCAGCGTGGCATGGAGGATTGCCGTCGGATGGCCGAACTGGTCGCCCAAGCCATCGGCGCACAACCGGACCAAGTCCTGGTGCTTTCGACCGGAATTATCGGCCATTATTTACCGATGGATCGGATCGCTGCCGGAATCCAGCAGGCTGCCCAACAACTTGGCCAAGAAGAAAGCCATCTTCTGGCTGCCGCCCGTGGCATCATGACCACCGACACCCGGCCAAAATTGGCATGCCGAACGCTCCTGCTCGACAGTCGCCCTCAGATAGCCTCCACCCTCCAGGAAGCCGACTTCGGGCAGAAAGCCGCCCAAAAACATCCCCTCCCGCTCGGGCCAGGCTTCCATGCTTCTGATCAGGGCAAAGCAGATCCCAGCGATGGCCAAACCCTAGCCCCGGGGGAGGCTGCCAGCAGGCCGCCAAAACAGCAAGCGCGGCAAATTGTAATTACCGGCATGGCCAAGGGAGCTGGGATGATCGCCCCCCGGTTAGCTACCATGTTGGCCATTATTTTAACGGATGCGCCTCTGGACCCAGCTGCCGCTCAGGACCTGCTAGCCGAGACCACAGAAGAGACCTTTAACTGTGTAAGCATCGACGGCCATACCAGTACCAATGATACGGTGCTGGTATTGGCTAACGGAGCTGCCGGTGGCGAGCCGCTTTCAGAAGCACCCTGGCAGGCTTTTCGAGAAGCATTCCGGGAGGTGTGCCAGGAGCTGGCTAAGGCAATTGCCGCCGATGGCGAAGGAGCAACTCATTTGATCACTATCCATGTGCGTGGCTGTACCAGCCGCCAAGACGCCCGCCAAATCGCTCGCTCGGTGGCCGAAAGCTTGCTGGTCAAAACCGCTATTGCTGGCGCTGATCCAAACTGGGGACGAATTGTCTCCGCTGCCGGCTATGCAGGAGTGAAATTTAATCCGAATCGGCTCACTTTACGGCTGAACGGATTTTTGCTTTTCGCCGACGGCCAGCCGGCCCATTTCAACCCTCAGGAAGTCTCCAACTCCCTCCAAGCAAACCGACACACACTTATCGAACTGAACCTTGCCGAGGGCCAAGCCGAAGCCACCCTCTGGACCACCGATCTAACCACCGAATACGTGCGCATCAACGCAGAATACCACACCTAATACGCTACACTTAATACGCTACACTTTCTACCAGTTTCTCCGAATGTGCCGAAGCTTATCCGCTAACCCCATCAGCACAAGCCTCATGCCTTCCAGAATCACTTCTGCTCCAAGCTCACACCCCGGCAAAAGATGGCTCATCTGGTATGGTGTCTAGAACTATTCAGCGAATGGGGCATCTGTGAATTCAGAGAAATTGTACAAAATAGAGAAAAATCCGAAATTCTCTGTATTTTCCAGATTTCCCAGATTTTTTCTTATTCTTAAAGGATCTTTTCAAAATTATGTATTCCAATAGGGGGGGCCGATAGTGGATTCCGATACAGGTTACTCCAATCGGCTGAAGTGGTACACTAATAAACCAGAGGGCTTGGTCTGCCAGGTCCGTCCATTCCGATGCTAGGACTGCGTTCGGGGAGACTGTTACTGCTACCTTATCCGGCGAGACTGGTACTTTATGGTGTGGCTGAAACTCTGGGGACAATTGGGCAAATAGATAAAGACCTTGGGCATAATGCTAGACATTATAGTGAACTTTATGTACTTTTGATTTTATTGTCGTTTGATTTTATTGTCGTTCGGTTCTTCTGTCCGAACACCTATTATCCCTTTCCATTTATACAGAGGTTCCTATATTATCTTTTCTTCCCAATTGAGCCACCCAATTTCAGCCGCACTCCTCAATAGCCTCTGCCCCTAAGCTCGACTTTTGCCAATTTTGCTCTTCTGCCGAAATGGGAAAGGTATAAGTCTTTGGAATTGTTAGAGTTAGAAAATTGGGTAAACAAAAGGAAGGTTCGCCCTAAATCCAGAGTCCCAAACAAGTTAGGGAACAAGGCAAAAGTCCAGCTAAGAGCCTGGCTGAAAAGAGATTTTTGTCTCCCTCGGCCGCCAAATAGTCCCCCACTAGCAGGGCTCCAGCCCAGCATCTGGACCCTTTAGCTACCAAAGGTCTTCCCCAGCTAGTGGAATAAGGAAAACTGGTTCATCCCTTTTTAGACAGCTCCTAAAGAAGCATTTTTCAGCTCAACTTTTCCTATTTTGTGTCTTTCTCTGGAAGGGTAATGTTCTAAGTTTTTGTAAATATTGGGGTTAGGAAATTGCGTGAACAAAAGGGGCTTTGTCGTGAGTCTCGGAGAGAAAACAAGTTAGGAAAAACGGCAAAAGTCAAGTTCAGAAAAGTACTGTCCTCTACAGACTACAAGAAAATCGGCCCCACCCTAGTTGGCACGCTGTTATACACATTTTTGAGAGATTTTTCCATTCTCACCGCAGCAAATTATTGCCTAAAACAGGCGAATAACGAACCTTTCAAAAGAAGCAAATTGTTTCTGTGGAGAAATTGCAGTATTTAGGAAAGATCACTAAAAGTGCTTGTTTTCAGAGACCGTCTCAGCTAGATTGCCTATTTTATCCATTCTGGGTGTGCAACGAGCTTTTGGTATTTGCCTAAAGTGAAGTTCGAACGGTTTCCCGCCCAGTGGTGTATAACAGCGAGCCCTACTTGGCCGGGCTGAGACAGATGGCAGGAATCTAGAGATTTTAGGTGGTGGCTTCGAACTGAGCGACCAGGGTAGCAAATTCTTTGCGCAAGGGGGGCATAGCGCCGGGGCGTTCGGCCACCAAGGCGCCGCAGCGGGTAGCAAAAGCGGCGCCTTTTTCTTTAGGCCAACCGCGGAGCCTACTGTAAATCAAAGCGGCGGTAAATGCGTCGCCGGCGCCGACCGGATCAGCCACTTTCACCTGAACGCCTGGCACCGAAAGCACCCCTTGTGCGTCGATCAATAGGCAGCCCTGCCGACCTTGCGTCAGACAGACCGTTTCCACCCCAAAATGGTCCCGAAGCCGGCGGGCAAACGGAACCGGATCGAACCGCCCCAAGGCCAACAGATCGGCCAAGTGATGGAGTTCCTCCATGGTGAGTTTGACGATGTGGCAGCCTACCAGGGACTCTTCCACCCAATCTCGTTTGACATAGGGCGGTCGGAGGTTGACATCATAGACGATTAGGCACTGTTTGGGAGTGGCAGCAAGGGCTTTTTGGATAGTGCGTCGGGCAGTCGGACAACGTTGGGCCAAGGTGCCAAAGCAGACCGCCGCTGCCTGCCGCATCAGCTCCTCCAATCCCGCTTCCATCTCCAGATAATCCCAAGCCACGTGTTCGTGGATGGTGTATTGAGGTTGGCCGTTGCGACCTAATTGCACTGTAACAGTTCCCGTTGGATGGTGAGGATCTTTCTGGATCCAACGGGTAGAAAGCCCCTGTTCAGTAAGATAGCTCAGGAGTTCTTCCCCTAAGGCGTCTTGCCCTACTCGAGAGACCACCACCCCATCGCATCCTAGCTGACTGGCATGGAAGGCTACATTCGCCGGGGCACCGCCTGGTCTTCGCCCATCTGGAAAAATGTCCCAAAGCAATTCCCCTAATCCAATGACCACAGGCCGAGATTCGCTCGCCCAGTTCATAACCCCACTAACTTACTCCGAACCCAGGACTACTCCATATCACCCACCCACACAAAAGCTTCTAGAGGCCGTTGGGGGAGCCTCCCAAGCTGGAAATTCCCAAGGACAAAGATTCGCATCTTGACAGGCCCCCTCCTGAGGTGCCGCCACCCTCCAGCCTCCATCGGCAACTGTCCAAACATAGGTAGGAAGACAATGGGAGGCAACGGCTAGTTGCGCCGCATAAAATGGATTTCCGACACCCCTAAGGATGGGTTTTGCAATGGCCTAAAAACGTGTCTTTAGTATAACATGAACCTTCCCGAATGTCATCCATTGTCAGATAGTGGGTGCGGCTGATTTTTTGTGGTTCGTTTAGGGGAGTGGTTGAAGATAGACCGCTCCCTGCCCCATGGAAGCCTTCCTCCCTGGGAGTTCCCCCACAGGCCAATAGGCTCCGTACTGGAGGGTCTAGGAGTCAGTCGAAGGAGTTCATGTGCTTATGTCTCGGAAGGAGAAAGGGGAGCAAAAGGGTTTGTTTTATAATAGGTAGGTGCTGTGCAAAGCTGGTTTCCAGTGGGCCGAAGCCTGTTTTACCTATATTCCCTATGTTGCCCAGTTAACCCATAAAATTTCAGCCGGACCCCAGAGAGTTTTTCCTTCCTGGACTTTTGCCAATGGATAATATTTCAGCCGTTGGAAGTAGGTTCTCTCATGGGAACCGGAAAATCCCAGGGCATTGCTCGACAATCGGGGGTCTCAAAAATCCGCTACCTCCTATGGTAGGATGTTCGGGTAAGGAAGGCGAACTCCCTGCTTTCGCTTCCGAGGACAAGGGTGGGTTTCCATTTGGGTGAAAGCGAGACTAATGTTTGCAATGGCTTCTATTTTCCAGAGATAAGCTTTGCAAATTCTTTGTTCAGCAAATTTCCTCCGTTTACCGAACCTCCCATAATCCTGAACATATAGTGAACTATATGAACTTTTGATTTGATAGACTTTAGCTCGCCCATCCAAACAGCTACTATATAGGGTACTAACAGTGATACCAACCCAATCTCTTGCATCACCTCATATTTTCAAAGGGGTGGCACATCCCTAAGGGGAGCAGTCTCCTAAAAATGGCAAAGCCGAGCTCTTCAGACTTAATGTTTGGAAACGGAAAGATACAAGGGGAGTAGCGCGAGAATAACTCGGCCTTTTGAGAACAGGTCCGTACGGGTCCGTGTTTCCTAGTGCTCAACGAAACTCTCTTCGGATTTGTTCTAGTGGAAGGGTTTCCAAATGGTCTTCTGCCTGGCGGACCTGCTGGAGCCAATGGCTCAATTGCTCGGGGCTGAGCAACCAGGCCGGACGGGGACGATCCTGGGCATTGGCAGCCAGGATGGCCACATGAAACGGGTACTGGATGCGGTCCGGATGCAACTGTCGGGCATGGTCTAAGGCCCAAACGGCCACAAAAACCCCGTCGGCTAAACGAGGCGGACACCTTTGAAAGACCGTTCGGTGCAGAAGGCCCACCAAGGAGTTGGCCGTGGCTTGTGCAGGCCCTAAAGCGGTAAACCAACTCTCCGGACCTTTGAACTCCGGCTGCAAATCACCGACACGGAGTTCACACAAGTGCAGTCCTGTAGCACATCGGAAGCCTACTAGAGCGCCAAAGCCCGCCAGATCGCTCTGGGTGGCTTGGAACTCTTTCCACGCATCCGCCACAATACTGCGGGCAATCACAAAATGGTCCCAATCTGGAAATCGGCTATCCTCCCGAAGCTCCCGAAGCACCACTTCCAGTCGCTGCGCAAAACCCACATCGCCGGTACTCCCTAGCAACACATCTTCTCCGATGACATGAGTCTTTTGCACCGGCCCATACGTAGCAGTCATCTCCCCCGAAGAATGCGGACGGGAGCTGTCCGAACCAATCACCAACCCGTCAGCACAAACCAATCCTACCACAAGCCCCATGTTGTTTTCCTTTGCTGCGCTGCAGACCGTGGCCTTCGGCGTAAAAGTTTTATCCGAACCTCTACAAAATCCTCAACAGACAGTCAACTATGGGAACCTTTCCTTCCAGCGGTAGAGGCTGCTCCATCCAAACGCCTACTTTAGGAACCTCTCCATAATTCGAAGGAGATATTTGTTACCATTTTGGGCCCCTCCGCATCTGACCCAATATATTGGGTTACTGGCACTGTTAGTGCCCTACATATAGTATGGATTTGAATGGAGGTAGCTAACGCCTATCAAATCAAAAGTTCATGAAGTCCACTACGTGTTCAAGATTATGCAAATGTCCCCCTATCCCATGCCGTCCGCTAACAGTATGAACCCTATCGATTGAGTTAGATACTGTCCTGAAATTGGGGTTTTGGAGATTTCCCATCGGTTATGGCCGACCGGCCCCGCATCTGGCCACTCCTTAAAAATAAGGATTTTGGGGATTCTAGAGAATTTAGGAAGGAAACCTCCTTTCAGCATCGAACGTGATTGTCTGCACAGCCAACTTACAGATGGAGAGTACCAAAATGATATAAGGAACTTCCGAAAAAACTGAACATCCAGTGAACTATATGAACTTTCGATTCTATATCCATTTGGTTATCCTACCCAAACCCCTCTTCTCTATGGACGCCTAACAATGCTAGCGCCCCATAGGTTCGATTAGAGGAACACTAAGCCCAAATGGTATCAAAATATCAGCTTGGAATTGTGCAGAGGTTTCAGAAAAAGGGCTCTTTTAAATGATGCTGAACTGAGTATCTATTGGGACAGTATGAATGCTAGGATCCCTAGATGTTAGCTCAGCGGGGGCACGAGCCTACATGGTACAATATCTCCGTTGAGTAACAGGTCCGCCCAATGCAGTGGGCCATGTTTTTCCCCTCTTTCCGCTGTTCTAAAAAGGTTCGGGGTGTTGGCAAGGGGGAAACAAGCAGACCTTTTAATCTCACAGACGGCGAAGGTTGCTGGCGGGCCTCTGCCAGGCAGCAATGGAACGGCAAATTACTTCGCTCGGCGGAAGTCTTCCTCCGTTGAAGCTGCAAAGGTGCCTATGCTATTTTCGGACGTTGTTGGCGGAGTTGATACATCATGCAGATGATGGCTCTGGAGAAATGCTGGACAGCTTCCTGAAACTGGCTATTTTGCAGTGCGGATTGCCCGCTGGTTTCCAATAGATTGAACTGGTCCCAGTCAATTTGCCACTGGCTGTTTGCCGCAGCATTGCGGAGTTCCTGGACTACGGTTTGGAGTGTCTGGGGCACTGTGGGGCCGAGCGGACACTCGAGCCGTTCGTAAGGACCTTTTCCCCACCGTCTTTTTTTCTCTGCCCCAGATCCAAAAAGCCACCTTAGCAATGAAGCCAATACGGATGGCGTTGCTGCCTGCGGACCGACGTTTTTTTTCCCACCTGCCGGAGTACCCTGCTGGGCCAGGTGGAGCTGGCCAGTCAGTTTCACGATGATTCCGGTAATATTATCCGGTCCACCTCGCAAATTGGCCAGATCCACAAAGACCTGCAGAGCTTCTTTGCAGGGCAGACATTGCAGGATGGTGGCAATTTCCTCGTTGGAGACTTGTCCAGAAAGGCCGTCGGTGCAGACTAAAAAGGTATCTCCCACTTCTAGGGGGTAATACCCTTCCAGATCTACTTCCACCGTAGGCCGAGGACCCAAAGACCGAAGAATCACATTTCTGGGAATGCCGGCAGGAATTTCGC
The DNA here is from genome assembly GCA_025062105.1 of Thermoguttaceae bacterium. Classification (GTDB taxonomy): domain Bacteria; phylum Planctomycetota; class Planctomycetia; order Pirellulales; family Thermoguttaceae; genus JANXAQ01. The sequence goes on along the minus strand of JANXAQ010000099.1, from coordinate 7,702 downwards.
TCTTGGGTTGATCTCGATATAGTTCCCAAGGCAGACTGTGGTCGAAAGTTAACTGTTCTAGCACCTGTCCCCGGAGCCGATACACCCGACTATCGCCTACATGGGCCACTAACGCCCCTTGAGGCAATAGGACCAATGCACTGACTGTGGTGCCCATCCCTTGGAAGTCTTCGCTCTGTTGGCCTCGTTGATGGATCTTTTCATTGGCCTGCTGAATAGCACTTCGAAGGGCCTCTGCCGGATTCTTGTCCGGATGTTTCATGTAGGTTAATGGAATCTCATCAGCGGCGATCTTACTGGCCAATTCGCCCGCGGCATGGGCGCCCATGCCGTCAGCTACTAAAAATAGATGTCCTCGGCGTTGAAATTCTTTTTCTGTGCCCACCAATAGAACGGCCAGGTTATCCTGATTATTGGCCCGACGAAGCCCCAGGTCGGTGGCGCCGGCATAATCCAAACAATGGCTCCAAAGCCCCCAATTAGGGTCCGGTTCTAAAAATTTAAGGTTTCCATAGGTTCCGTTCATATCAATGGGTTGCCTTTTCTGCGATATGGGTAGAACAACCCCCCATAAGATGGGGCCACAGGAACGCCTGCTCTGACCGCCCTGTTCTGCCCCAGAAGACAGAAGACGTTGGTTTCCAAGCTCGGTTCTCGAGAAAGGAATTGCTCCTCCTAAAAGTGGGTAAAATACCCCCTTTTGCCCTTCCTTTTAATCGGCACTCCCTTTTTCACTTTTTCTTCACACGATTTTTCTCTTTGTTTTCCTAACTGCCTTTTATTCCAGTAGTTAGGACAAAACCTCTTTTTCTCTACCCAGTTTCCCAACTCCAATACGGACAAACAGTTACAACATTCTTTCTCCCAGGGCATAGCCAAAAAGGACAAAATTGAGGCTAATGCTCTTCTGGTTTTTATTGTAGCTCTTTCCCCATAGCAGATCGAGAGAGAATCCCTGGCCATTGTCCTCCAAAATGCTCCAAAAATTGGTATTGACCTCTCCGCCAACTCTGTGATAAACTCCTCACACCCACTTCGGATAGGTAACCGGCTGGAGGCATTGACTAGCCGAGGTGCCTAGTGGGTTTCGCTCCACGCGTGGACGGGTCTGCACTGGGAAGGGAGGCTAGCAGCTAGACAGTCCGCAGCAACAGGGTTCCCTTCCTGCGGACCACGAAGACCCGACCGCCCGCAAGGAGGTTCGTGGCGGCGGCTTCGGAAAACAATCGGTTCGCCTTGGCCAGACCAAACCGCCCGCTCAAACAAAAGGTCTGGCCCTATAAAAACGCCCGATTCCACATGGCGCCACCTATTGGCTGCCTAAAAATCCAAAAAAATCCAAGTTGTCAGACCGGCAGGTCCGTTTCCTAGGCTACCCTTTTTCCTAACGATGGGCTTCGGTCTGCCAGGGCGCACCGTCCAATCGCTCCCGGGAAAGATCCGCGTCCTCCGCCCCCCTGGGACGCAGCCTTTCCGGGGGCTTTTTTTGCGCTTTCGGTCCCAGGAATCTACTTACTTTTTACTTTTCTGGAGAAGCGTCGGTAGGGCTCTCCATCCGCCTTCTTATACTCTTACTCTGTATTGGTTGCTCAGGGAATCTTTCCGTTGTTGGACCAGCCTGTGTCCCCTCTTAGAAACAGTTTTTCGGAGAGCACAGTTCGACCGGCCTCTGGAGGGAGAATCCAACCCCCTTCTGGGACGAATAGTTTACAAAATCTCTATCGTAGAGTATGCTAGTAGGCAATCGTACCAAGTGTGCCTGTCTTGACTAGAGTGCCGAGTGCTGTTTTTAGTCGTTTCTTTTCTCTGGGGAGGGAGGCCGGAACCTGTGAAACGTGAGGCCCGTTTCCTTTGTTTTGGATATATTTTTCTAGGAGTTACGTTTGGGCTGTGGGGGTGGGCTGGCTGTGGTGGCGGGAGTCGGGAAAGCCTGCAACGGGAGCAATCTAGTCTGAAACCGTTGGCCATTCTTTATGGGCAGTATATTGGCCAGAATCGGGGTCAGCCGCCGCCCAATGAAGAAGCGTTCCGAAAATTTGTCGAGCAGGAGGCTCCGAAGATCAAAGGGCAATTTGCATTTTCGACGGTGGAGGAGTTGTTTATTTCGCCCCGGGACGGCAAGCCATATAAAATCCTCTATGGGGAGGCCGCCAAAAAGGGGCCGCCCGGACCGGCTGGTTCCCCTGTGATTGCTTACGAGCAAGAGGGCCGGGGTGGTCGCCGATGGGTCGCCTCGGCCATGGGCGCCATCGAAGAAGTGGACGAAGCCCGATTTAAACAACTGGTTCCCGGAGGCCCGTAAGGAATCCGTCTTTTGCGCCGCTTAGGCTAATCATTCCTCCCAGCCAACATGTTCTCTTCTGCCCCAGCGGCAGAGGCGGCCAACTGGCAGGTTGGCCGGGGGAGGGGTTCAGAGCTGCACTCATAAGAAGCGGCTTTGTCCGTCGGAGAGCATACACACTAGGGGGAAAAGGGCGAAGGTCTGACGGCTGAAAAGCCGAACCTACCCGGTATCACACAGGTTTGCAGAAGGATAGCTCTCTTTTGGAAAACCATTTCTTGGCGATCCGTCGAAAGGAGGGGTGTCATGAAACGAGAGCCTATGCGGGAGGTTTTTATCGAGCAAAGGGCTTTTACCTTAGTGGAGCTGTTGGTGGTTATCACGATCATTGGGATTTTGATTGCTTTGCTACTTCCGGCGGTGCAGTCGGCCCGGGAAGCCGCCCGTCGCACTCAATGCATCAACAATCTCAAACAGATCGGCTTGGCCATTTTAAACCATGAGAACGCCCGGCGAGAGTTCCCCACGGGTGGGGATACCCCTTGGCCGAACATCGCCAATTATCTGACCAACAACCAGCCAAACGGGCCGGCCCAACAAGGTCTCGGTTGGGCCTACCAAATCCTGCCGTATCTGGAACAGCAAGCCGTCTATATGATCACCAACCAAGGCCAATTGGAAAGTAACGCCATCAGTGCCTATTTCTGTCCTTCTCGGCGTCGGCCCACTCGATATCCAGGCACCAATCGTGTTCTGATGGATTATGCCGGGGCCACCCCCGGCTATGAAGGCCGATGGCTGGATTCGATCTCTAGCTTTTGGTGTGGCAGAGATGGCAACGATAGCCATGAGGCCCGCTGGACAATCAATGCCAACCAATCGAATATCTACGGCGGTATTATCGTGCGGATCAACTGGTGGTATCAAGATCGAACCTTTAAAGGTGGCAGTCCGCCTACAACCTTCGGCGATATTCACGATGGGGCCAGCAACACCATCATGGTTGGCGAAAAGTTCCTCAATTCCGATCAATATCAGTCCGGTGCTTGGCATGACGATCGCGGTTGGACCGACGGCTGGGACCCTGACATTATGCGTTCGACGGGTTTTGCTCCCTTCCAAGATACGAACCGGGGCATCCCTAACGAAGGCTATCAGTTCGGTTCTCCGCATCCGGGCGGATTCAATGCAGTCTTTGGCGACGGTTCTGTCCGCACCATCAACTACAGCATCGACCGGATGACTTTTGTCTATCTTGGCCACCGCAGCGACCGCCAAGCCATCGACGCCACGAAGATGTAGTGGGCTGGCAGGAGGCGGAAGAACGATTAGCGATCCGGCAGTGGCGATCTACCCAACGGCCGGTCAATATTTATCTGTACATATTACCTCCCTATTCTCCGCATCTTTCTTCCTGGGCTAGCCAAGCCGAGGCATTTGGAAGAAAATAATAGCCAGGTTTTCGTTTCCCGCCCGTGGAAACCTCCCCATAAAATGCTTTCTTCCCCCTATCCTACCAAGGAGCCTGAGCGATGGCGGAACGTAGCAAATTTACTCGGCGGCGGTTTTTGGGCGATTCAGCGGTGGCTGGAGCCGCTGCCTCCCTGATCGGTCCAGGGCCGGTTATTGTGCCAGCTAGTGCCCTAGGCGCTGCAGGCAAACCAGCGCCAAGTGAGAAAATCCTGCTGGGCCTTATCGGCGCTGGCGGCATGGGTCGGGCTAACCTAGCTAACTGCGCCAAATACGACGATGTGGTGGTTACCGGCATCGCTGAGGTCTGGAAAGAGCGTCTTGAAGCCGCCTTAAAACCCTACCCCAACGCCAAAGGCTTCCGAAACTACCAGGACCTATTGGCACAGAAGAATTTGGATGCCGTCATTATTGCTTCGCCGCCCCATTGGCACACCCTGCACGCAGTGGAAGCTTGTGAGGCCGGCAAACACATCTATCTGCAAAAGCCGATGACCCTCTATCTGGGCGAAAGCCTGGCTGTAGTGGCCGCTGTTAAAAAACATAATCGGATCAGCCAAGTCGGCACCCAAATTCACGCCAGCGCCAACTATCGGAAAGTCGTGAATTATATTCGTTCCGGGATTTTGGGGCCGATCAGTGTAGCCCGTTGCTTTAACACCTATAATTTCGGGCCGGAAGGCATCGGCAAGGATCCTAACTGCGATCCGCCGCCGGGACTGGATTGGGAGCTTTGGGTGGGCCCGGCCCGGATGCGCCCGTTTAACCCGCTCATTGTACGGGATTCTTTTACGCATTCCGGGTTTATGGACTACGGCGGCGGATGGACGCCCTGCTGGGCACCGCACATCCTGGACCTGCCCATCTGGGCCTTGGACCTGGGGCTGCCTACGATGGTGGCTGCAAGCGGCGGGCGCTTCGTTGTCCAGGACGTTGGCGATGCCTACGACACCCATGAAATCCTCCTGCAATACCCGAATGTAACGGTTACCTGGATGATGTCTCAGGTCAACAGCTACGGCTTCGACGCCCAAGGCGCTGTCGGCACCCGCCGACGTCTGGGCACCTATTTCCAGGGCGTCAACGGCACCCTGTTTGCCGACTACGACACCCACAAAATCATTCCCGAAGGCAATCGGCTCAAAGACATCCCACCGGAACCGCCCAAGGCGGTACCGGATTCGCCCGGCCATGAGCGGGAATGGCTCGACTGCATCCGCAGCGGCCAGCAGCCCAGCGCCAATGTCGAATATCACCACAAGGTAAATGTGCCGATTGTGCTAGGCAATTTGTCGTTACGGCTTGGCCGGTCGATCCGCCTAGACCCGAAGACCGGCTGGATCCAGGGCGACGAGGAGGCCGCCCGACTTTCGGTCCCTGAATACCGGCCGCCCTGGAAGTTCCCACGCCAATACCTGGCCGACATCCTGGGTTAACCCCATCTCTGAGCTTGTAGTAGGGCGTAGGGCCTGCCTCCGGCGTGCATTTGGGCCGAATATGACCCGGAATCCGGCAGGAGGGTGCTCTTACCCTACCCGGGAAACCCCCGTGGATGTTGGCTCTGCCTACAGGGTAGCATGTTGGCTTTGCCTACAGGGTGAGTCCGGCCGGGCTGGAACCCTGGGCCTACAATCCGGCCAGGGCCGAATTGCAATTGTAGAGGGTTCCCCCCGGGTAGGCTCCTGATCCTCCAATCCGGCTAAAATGGCCCTGCGGACCTGGCAGGCCCCTCCTAGTCCCATTCGTTTAGGCTGATACACTAGGAAACATCTTTGGTCATCTTGTCGGCTTTTCCCAAAGGCTATTTCTCCGGGACACAGGAGCAAAGGTATGTCTGAAGCAGTCGGCTCAAAGGAAAAACGGTTTGCTATCGGGTTAGATTTTGGCACCAACAGTGTGCGGGCGTTGATCGTGGATGTGGAGGATGGCACCGAAGTAGGCACTTATGTATATCCTTATCCCAGCGGCCAGGAGGGCATCTTGCTGGATCCGAAAGACCCCAACTTGGCCCGGCAAAACCCAGCCGATTATGTCCAGGGGTTATACGAGTCGATCCGAGGGGCGTTAGCCGAGGCAAGCAAGCACCCGGAGTTTCGGCCCGAACGGGTCATCGGCATCGGGGTAGATACGACCGGCTCGACGCCCATTCCGGTGGATAAGCAAGGGCAGCCGATTGCCTTCCAGGAAGAGTTCCGGGACAATTTGGCGGCCCAAGCCTGGCTGTGGAAAGATCATACCTCCTATGCCGAGGCCGCCGAGATTACCGAAAAAGCCAAAAAAATGCGGACCGGCTATTTGGCCAAATGCGGCGGTACCTATAGCTCGGAATGGTACTGGTCGAAGATTTTGCATTGCAAACGGACAGCTCCGAAGGTCTTTCGGGCTGCCTACGCCTGGGTGGAACTGGCCGACTGGATCCCAGCGTATCTGGCCGGTAACCTGGATCCGACCAAACTGGTCCGAGGCATTTGTCCAGCCGGGCATAAGGCCATGTACCATGAATCCTGGGGCGGCTTGCCTAGTGCGAAGTTCCTGGCCAGTCTGGACCCGGATTTGGTGCCACTGCGGGAGCGGTTTGCCATGCCCGCTGTGCCGGCCGATCATCCAGCAGGTAGATTAGCCCCGGAGGTCGCCGAGCGATTGGGCCTGCCTGCTGGCATCCCGATTGCCGTCGGCGCCTTCGACGCCCATACCGGAGCCGTCGGTGCGGGCATTAAACCCGGTACCTTAGTCAAAATCATTGGCACCAGCACCTGCGACATGATGGTCGTGCCGATGAAGGAAAAATTGCCCGATATTCCGGGCCTTTGCGGGATTGTCCCTGGTTCGATTGTGCCGGGCATGTACGGGCTGGAAGCAGGACAATCGGCCGTGGGCGATATTTTCAACTGGTTTGTGCGGTACCTGACGCCTGCCGAATACACCACCGGCGGCGATCCGCACACCTTGCTGAGCGAAGCGGCTGCCAAACTTCAGCCCGGCGAAAGCGGACTGCTGGCCCTTGATTGGAATAACGGCAACCGAACCATCCTGGTTGATCCGCTGCTAACCGGCCTTCTGGTAGGCCAAACCCTGCTGACCACGGCGCCAGAGGTGTATCGGGCACTGATCGAAGCCACAGCTTTCGGAGCACTGACGATCATCCGGCGGTTTGAAGAATACGGCATCCAGGTTCGCGAAGTGATCAACTGCGGCGGCATTGCCGAGAAAAATCCCCTGGTCATGCAGATTTACGCCGACGTATGCAATCGGCCCATGAAACTGAGCCGATCCAGTCAGACCTGTGCCTTGGGAGCAGCCATCTTCGGAGCGGTGGTTGGCGGAGCATATCGCAAAACCGAACAGGCCCAAAAGAAGATGACCGGTGTGAAGCCTATCGTGTATAAACCGGACCGAAAAGCCGCCAAGGTTTATGCCGAACTCTACCAACTCTACCAGACCTTGCACGATGCCTTCGGCACCCAGGGTTGGAAAGGCACCCTATACCATGTCATGAAAGACCTGATCGCCATCCGGAACCGGCAACGGCTAGGAAAGTAATGTACAAAAATTTATGAACAACATTTTGCCGAAGGGAATGTCTCCCTCTTGTCATTCCCACGAAAGCGGGGATCCAGTTCAAGTTAGGAATTAGAACTTCTAACAAAATGAAAATCCAGATGGTTTTGAGGTGCTATCTGCGCCGTTGGAGGCTGGTAGGAAGAGTCATTTTGTTAGAGGCTCTTATTCTGGATTCCCGCTTGTGCGGGAATGACACTCTACAGCCGGAGGCCGTCAAAAAACCCTTCTTACCTCATTCAGATGAAATGTTCTCTCCGAGCAATGCTACCGCAGTTCTTTAATCCGAATGTCTTTGAAGCGGAGAAACAGTTCGTCGGCTGAATGGATTTGCAGGCCGATGACGCCTTTGCGTCCAACACCGACCTTCTGATGCCACTGATCGTCCAGAAT
>JANXAQ010000062.1 GCA_025062105.1 Thermoguttaceae bacterium | reverse complement strand
AAGCTCTAACTCTTTGGAACTATTGGACTTAGGAAATTGGGGAATAAAAAGGAGCGTCATAATTCCTGGCAACAAAATAAGTTAGGGAAAATGGCAAAAGTCGACTTTAGAAGAACTCTGCCTAATAGCCGACCTCCTTCTGCCCTCTGTGGGAAAGGTCGATCCGCCGGAGACTGGCTCTGTCCGGGATCAAAGGGCTGCCGGTAGGAGTTTTTTGTCCCCTATACCCTGCCACAGCTGCCAGCAGTTAAGACGATGCCTAGCTAGGATTGGTAGTATATGGGAAAAGATTTTCGAGGAAGATTTCGCGAACCTCTGCAAAGTCCTGAACATATAGCGGACTTTGTGAACTTTTGATTCGGTAGGCTTTAACTATTATCCTTTAGAAGCCTATTATAGGACGATAATTATAGGGCGATAGCAGTGCTAGTAGCTCTATATATATATGGGCAGAGGTGTAATGGCTGAAATGAAATATCTCCTTTCAATTATGCAGAGGTTCCCCGGCAAGATAGGGAAGTTGATCTGGCTCTGGAAAGCGGATTGAAGTTTGACTTGGTAATGTGGAGAACGATATCTTGCGTCGTCTTCGGGATACTGATCTTTTATCTATTAAATAAGTTTACATGTTAAAAGCCAGGAGAAACATAATTTGTCTCTTGCCATTCGGCGAGGAGCAAAAAGGATCCTTCATTCCGTTAAATTTTTACATGCTTTGAGGTCGCCGTTTTTGTTCAGTTTTGTTCCCGGGTGGGGAAAAGCAAAAGTAATCCCGCGGCTGTATGGCCGATGGGCTTACCGGTGTGGTTTATCTTTTCGCAAGCTTAGGGACTAGCAACCTTATGGACCCATTTCGGCTGTGTGTGGCATTGGGACCGCTGGCTGTTTATTGCCTATTGTTAGGTGGGGTGCATTTAACCCGTCGGCCATTGGTGGTTTCGGGGCTACGGGATATGGCCGCTTTGGGAGTGGCTGTGGCAGGACTAATCTTAGTCGGGCCGGTGGAAATGTTGTTGCCATATGCTTCGGTAGCCATTTTCGGGCCAAGTGTCTGGTTGTTCCTTATTACTTTGTATGTCTTAGGATTGATCTTGGTGCTTTTAATGATGCGACCTCGCCTGGTAGTATATAACATCACCATGGAACAGTTTCGGCCTATTTTGGCCGAGGTAGTGCAACAACTAGATCAGGAGGCCCGATGGGCAGGCGATGGGGTTTTTCTACCCAGCTTGGGTGTGCAGTTGTATTTGGAAACCATTCCGATTTTGCGGAATATTTGTTTGGAGGCCTTGGGGCATAAACAAAATTTCCTCGGATGGCGACGGCTCGAACAGGCCCTCCGCAGCGCCTTAGCAGAAAACGAAAACCTAACTCAAACTCCACGCGTTTGGAAAGTGGGTTTGGCTTTGCTAGCGGTGGGTGCTTGCCTCCTACTACTGCTTTTCATCCGCGTTGCTTCTGACCCTCAAGCTGTTGCCCAATCCGTGCTAGAATTGCTCCATCTGCAACATTAGGGCTGCTGCATGGAGATGGACTAAAACCCCCGCTAAAAGAAGCTGGGGCTGCTAGCAGAATGAAAGAGCCTGTGCATAATTCGAAGGATATATTTTTATACCATTTGGGCCTTCTCCCTTCCACTCAATCTATCGGAGTCCTACCACTGCTAGCAATTTTATATAGAGTAGGTCTTCGAATGGAACGAGACAGTCGCTTACGAATCCAAGGTTCCTAAAGTTCCCTTTATGTTCAGAATTTTGCAGCGGTTACAAATCAATGCTGGTATAGCTGAGTATTTGCTCAGGGTTTGGGTAGAGGTTTCGTGACTTTAATGCTTGTGGGTTACGAAGTTCGAGACACCAGGTAGGCCCCGCCGGTAGACGTCCCCAATGGCCTGACGGTGTGGCATGCTTGTAAAGGAAAAACCGGCCTCCATCCAGTGGATGTTGGTACAGAGGCAGTACGCTGCCATAGTACGAAGCCGGTATGTTGAGGTGGCCTAAAATCCAGGCACAGTCCTAGGGCGACGGGTTTTGCAGGAGGCTGTTTTTATCTGGGCCTTCGGTGTTGCATTGCTCCTGTGCGAGGTTGGAACGCGATTCAATTTGGAAGGTAACCCGGTAGGCCTGGTAACCCGCCGGCAGCGGATCGCCATATAATTTGGCAATTTCGGCACGAAGCTCCTGGACGGTAGCAAATCCATCCGGTATGGCGTCGGCGTCGGTCAACTCTTCCAGCCGCACCGGTTCGACCGAAATGATCCGGATCTGACCCACACCAGGAATATAGCTTCGTTGGCCGGGGCGCATAAACCGACGTTTCCAGAGCCGGATCGTCTGCGTTTTTTCGCCTCGCCGGATCGCTTCTAAAAATCGCTTCTTAAATAGCAACATCGCCCAACAGCCCTTCGTTGCTCAAAAAGAGTTTTTCCTTCTTATGGAGCTTGCCGTTACTATCAGCTTCCACCAAAATGCGTTTTCTTACCATCCCTTAGGGGTTCGACTTTTGCTATTTGTCCTAATTGGTTTTGCTATCACCAGTTACGACGAAACTTCCCTTTGTTCACCGAATTTTCTAACTCCACAGGCAAGGAGTTAGCACTTTCCCCTTTCCGGGCAAAGCCAAAAATGGCAAAAGTCCAGTTAGGGGCAAGTAACAGCTTAAAACCATCTAGATTTTGCTTTTGTTAGCTCTGCTTTTCCCATTTTAACTTACCAGCGGATAACGAATACTCTCGGAGGCTATCCTAAAATAGGGATTTGGCTGGTTTCCCATGGGTTTGGCGACCGGTTTCTATCCTTCAGACTCCTTAAAAACAGGGATTTGGGATTCTGAAGCATGGAGGAGGGCAACCTCCTTTCATCATAAAAATGTTTTTTCGGACAGCTTCTTGCTCGACTTTTGCCATTTTTCCTAACTCCTGGTATTTCCAGGAGTTGGGGCGAAGGGGCCTTTGCCCATCCAATTTCCTAACTCTGATATTGATAAGGAGTTAGAGCATTGCTTTTCCGGGCTGAAGCCAAAAATGGAAAAAGTCAAGCTTAGGACAATGCTTCTTAGGACAGTCTCTGGCTCTGTTGAAAGGTTGTCCGCAGTCTGGGGAGGTTTTGCCTATACTGGTCGGTTTTGGTTCAGTTTTGGTGGGTTTAGGCCTCTGACCGGAAAGGGTTTCAACAAAGCCACAGGCTCTCCAAGTAGCCAACTCACCTGCTCGCTTCGCCCCATCCGGTTTCTATGACTCTGGCCTTTGGCTGTTGGGGATTTAGCCAATAGGTGGAGCACCAATTTCCCCCAGATTGGCCATCTAGAGGAACTTCTCCATAATTCAAAGGATATGTTTTTATATCGTTTTGGTCCCCCTCAGTTCGGGCCCAATATATGGGGTTGCTCCCACTGCTAGCGCCTTACACATAGTAGGCGTTAGGATCGTACCGGCCAAAAGCGTATCCAATCGAACGTTCATATAGGTCATCATATGTTCAAATTTACATAACTTTCGGCACCCTGTTCCTCAACCAAGCCATGGTGCCAGAGGCTCTTCTTAATCCCAGAAAACCTGTGCGGGGCTGACCTAATAAGCCGCGAAGAACACTAGCAGCTTCATCCTCGGGCATCTAGAGCGGCAACATATCAAAACGCCCCGGCTAGGCCTTTGGCCCAACCGAGGCAGAAAGAACCCTTGAATGCAATGTTCACTTGAGATTGTTCCTCCCGTTGTGTCTGCAGGATCGATCACCCGAACAGCCATGGCCCGCAACTTGTCTTCTAATTTTTTCGCCTCTTCTAATTCTTTAGCTTTTTCCTCGGGCGATTTATAGAACCATTCATATTCTTCCCGAAGGTGTTCGGCAAGGATTTTCGTTGTGATGTCCCATTGAGGATCTTCTTCCAAAAACTACTTATCTTTCATCAATACTGCCAGGGGGATTTCTTCTTCTGGAATTCCTTGAGCCACCAGCCGCTCTAGTAATTCAAAATCGAACACCGTATCTTCGTCGGCAGCAAAATGTTCTCATTCCTCTGGAGGTAGCATATGTTTGCCTTTCGCTCGCCATGGCGGATTCTTTCTCATCTATATTCAGCTTGTTCTAGAGTTCTAATCCTCGATAGGAATCTTGAGATGTGTTGATAGACTATTACTTTTCCGGCTATTCTGCTCCGTTTTCCACAACCGATTGCCGTGACCCCATCTTGGTGGGGAATCAACGTTCGATAGCGAAGTTTTAACTGAGTTTCCACTGTTTTAAGCTTTTTCGAGTCTCCATACAATACAGCAGATTATTTTTGCATTTCAGGCATCTCGACTTTTGCCATTTTCCCTAACCCCTTTGGTTTCCAGTAGTTACGACGAGACTTCCTTTTGTTCACACAATGTCCTAAGTCCAATAGTTACAAGGAGTTAGAGTTTTCCCCTTCCAGGAGAAGGCCTAAACTGGCAAAAGTCGAGAGGCATGGGAACCCTCTAAAAGAAGCCAATAGCTTTTTACGTTTTTCCTTAGCTGTAGATTTTTTGGAGGGCAGGTTATTTCCTGGGCCATGTGGTTGAACAGTTTCGGATCAGGCGGAGCCACTCCAGATAGGCGGTATTTTGCTCGCCGTCGGACCAATCGCCTACGGAGTGCCGGATAAGGTAATAATCCGGCTCCCAGCCCAATCACTTACGAACAATCTCTTGAAAGTAGTTACGAGCCTTCTGGTGCTGGGGGATTTGCCCGCGGCGGATAGCCGCTTAGGGTCATCCCGGGTTCTTCTACCAAGGGACTAACGAAGAAACTGGGGCAGTCTGTTGAGGGGGTTCAATTAGTTCCCATCGACGCTTTTGGTGGAATTAGGATTGTTGTCGCCGAGGGTTACGGTTTGGGGTAAGCAACGTTTTTTGGCAAGTCCGACGGCAGATCATAATGCACGCAGCACTGGCCCTGTTGGAACAGTTGACTGCCAAGGCCAATCGATCCTTCCTGCCCAACTGCCCCACCGTCTATTGTTTGAATGAGCCCCCATGCTCTAGGGAACAGAGATCCCCGTCGCACAGAGGCATCCGCCAGCGAATAATTGCCCCGGCTCTTTGTGGAGTAAAAGAAGCAAACCTAGGTAATGCCTTGCATCTTGCGATGGTATCTAAGTTTCAATAGCCGCTAGTTGGGATAGGGCGTGCGCCCAGCGGCCATTGGGCCGAAGTTTGGCTATTGGAAGCCGGCGATTCAATGGCCTTTTCTTGGCCTAGGGGATGCGCACGTCGTGTGGTGGCCAGACAAATTGCCACCAACGGCAGTGTTTCAATGGCCTTTTCTTGGCCTAGGGGATGCGCACTGCTGTAGGCGTAACTTGGAAAGACACAAGGAGTTAAGAAGCTGATTTTCCGGACACTCCCAAAAGTGGGGTGTCGAAAAAATCGCCTCTCCCAAAAAAATCAGATGATTTTTTTGTTGTAAGTATAGTTTTGGTTGTGGCTGATTTTTTGTGGTCAGTTTAGGGGATTTGGTGAAGATAGATCGGCCTCTGCCCCATTGAAGCATCCCCTTGGAAGCTACCCCACAGGCCAAGAGGCTCCGTACTGCAGGGGATAGGAGTCAGTCGAAGAGTTCAGGTCCTTATCTCTCAGAAGGAAAAAGGAAAGCAAAAAGGTTTGTTTTATAGGTAGCTGTGCAAAGCTGGTTTTCTGGTGGCCAAGCCTATTTGTCTATATTCCCTATGTTGCCCAGTTAACCCCCAAAATTTCAGCCGCACCCTATAGTTTTGCCATAGGATTAGAGCAAAAATACTGGACACCCTAAAAATTTACCTCTGTTGGGGGAGTAGGTAATCGGGGAACTTGATACCAAAAAGTAAACCAACTAAATAATAGTTTTTTCCTTTCAAATCGCTTTTCAAGAGGGGTAAAGGGAAAATCCTTAGATATGAGGCAGTAAGCGGTAAATAGTATAACCGCAAGAGAAGCGGAGGACTTTTATGGTGGAAAGGAAGCAGGCGATACATCGGCTGGCCGGATGTTCCGCCCCTGAAAGCCGCGGGAGAATGGATAAGGACAAAAGAGACGTTTTTCCTACCTGGAACCGCAACGGCCAATCACATTCGGATTGATGAAGGAAAACCGGCTGAGGCACATGAGCACAGGAAGCGAAGGCAAAGCGTTTGTCGGGAGCGACTTCGATAATCGTACCGGTCCTGCGGGCTAAATCGCTCACAAATACATGAGCCGACAGCCTAGCCCCGGAAAAGACCTCCAAGTGTTTGCTAAGAAAATGATTAGGGATGTCCAGGGGATGTGCCTGAGCCGACCGCCACCGATGCCGAAGCCGAGCAGCATACTCATGGAAACGAAATAAAGGCCCTAAGACAATGCGATGCGAAGCGATCGAGGAACAGGGTAAGACCGGAATTTCCACCCCCCGAGCAGGATCCCGAGTAGAGGGCTTTTCAGGTGCAGAGAATTGAACCAGATAGCGGAATAAGACATTCTGATCGGCGTCAAGCAGTTCAAGGGCAATAGAAGAAAGATCAGCCTGCTGGAGCATCAGAGCTAAATCATGGAAGAAATCAGGAAACAAAGCAGCAGAAAGAGCAGGAGATTGGCGACCAAAAGCCTGGAGAATAGACCGGAAAGCCAGAAGAGTTTTTTGTAGATCGGCCAACAAAGGCGAAGAATATTCCGACAAAAGCTGAGGAGTCTGCGAACAAGAGTGCAAAGCGCAAGGCGGCCAGGAGTAAAAGGATGGGTAATGAGCCGGCATGGGGCTGAAAGCACCAGAAGCATCAGGTAAACCAGAGAAATGATTAAAAGGAGCATAGCCCCCCATAAGTAAAGCAGGAGGAGTATAAGGGTGCAAAAGACTGCAGTCGGCAGGCTGACAAGGAGCGGAAGCATCCAAAGAAGCGGGATTCAAAGAGTCTGGAGAAACTGCTGAATCGAGCTCTGCCGAGGCACTTAACCCGGCCGGAGCCCGACGGCGCACCACCATCCAAGAAATACCTACCCCCAGGCCCACCAACACCATCAGCATACAAAAGCCCATACCCAAACTTCCAAACCAGCATCCATGGGAGCAAAATGCTGCTACTCTAAACACATATAGGAGCAAGATCAAACAAGAGTAACACCCCGCCCCAAGCAAACGCAGACACAATACCAGACAAAGACCCACCCAAAGCAAATACTCAAGAAACTATTCAGGCAGGCTTTGGTTGCCGAAAGGCAATAGCTGACCAAAAACCGCGTCATTCAAACAACCATTGGACCATCTAGCAGAAGCCCTCCGCTAAGAAACTAAGGGTCCTTCCGCGTGTCCGAGTAGCGGCGGGTCAGCCTCTTGGAGCGGAGGGGAGAGGGGTTTGGTCGTAGTGGGGGAGAGGCACACTCAGCCGGCCTGCGAAGCAGGCCGCCTTTTCTGCAGGAGGCAGACTGGTGAGCCAAGAGCAGCACAAGCAAGCCTAGCAGCCTGCTTGCGCAGGGATGCTAGGGGTCCAAGGGGTTTTGGATCGATGCTTGCCCAGGGTTGTCAAGGAGCCAGCAGGGCTAGTTGCCGAACAGGAGAATCCGGCTCGCCTGGTAGCCGAAGCGGAAGAGGCAGCCCGCGTCAGGGTCGACGCGGAGAAGCCGACACATCGGTTTGGTTGTGCAAGGATCAGCCGGGTGGGGAGCTGAGTTGTTGGGATGAGCGGATGGCGAGCGATCCGTTAGGTGATTTGTGTGCTGGGCTGCCAGAAAGGCGGAGCAATGCCGATGGGGATGATCTGCATTTGGGCTGATTTGGGAGAGCGGAGGACGAACAAGGCGGCTAGATCGGGGCGGCGTTGACATATTTGCATGCTTTTTTCTGGGCCGAGCAGGAACATGGCAGTAGCCAGTGCGTCGGCTTCGGCTGCGGAGGGAGCCAGGACAGTAACCGACAAGATGCCTTCGCCGCCTGGTTGGCCGGTGCGGGGATCGATAATATGGCCGTAGCGTCGGCCCCCGGAATAGAAAAATTGCACAGCGCTGCCAGAAGTGGCTAAGGCCTGGTCTTTTAGGACCAGTTGGCCCAACCGGCAATTTGGCCGGATAGGATGACGTAGGCCGACGGGCCAGCCAAGAGATGGACTATCCAGCCGCTTGCCATGAGCCAACAAACTGCTTTGACCGCCGTGAATGATGAAATCCACGATGCCGGCTTGCAAAAGGCGTTCCGCACAACAATCCAGAGCATACCCTTTGCCAATACTGCCTAAATTGAGCCGAATGCCCGGCCGAGTGAATCGGATGGTTCGGTCAGCCGGATTAAGATGAACATAGTGCCAGCCGACCCGTTGGCGTGCTTCGGCCAATTCGGCTTCGGTAGGCAGCCTGGGCTGCCGCTGCGCAAACCCCCAAACCTCCCAAAACGCAGTAGCCGTCAAATCAAAGGCACCTTCTGTAAGTTGATAAATTTGATCGGCCAATTGCAAAAGTCCGAAAAGCCCCGGTTCTACCTCCACCGGCCCCAGAGCCGCCTCCTGATTGATTCGCTGCAGCAGACTATCTGGCCGAAAAAAGCTCATCTGCTGCTCAAGCACCTCCAACAAATCCAGCGCTTCTACAGCAGCCTGCACCCCATGGGGATACTGACCAGCATTAAGAAACACTTGGAACTGGCAGGCCATCGCCCGGCGAGACACATGCACTAAGCAGGCTGGCCAATAAGCCTCCGAACGAGCAAGCTCCCCTGGAACAGCCCCTCCATAGGGACTTAGTCCTGCCAATCGGCCCATTAAAAATTCTCGACGTGTTTGTTTGCGGGTCATAAGGGATCCAGTACAGCCTTTTACAATTTTTTCCCCAGCAAGGAGTGATGTCGTTGATCAGAAATGGTGCCTTTGACCCCAGAAGCGATCAGCCTGTAGAGTGAGGATCCAGCGACTAGTGGGACGGACCTTTCGAAACGGCGGATTTGGAGGCCAGATCCGGTACAAGGATACGGAATTCATCCTGGAGCTGAGCCGAATCACCGGAAACCACTTCAATCCGTCCGTCCTGCCGAAAGATTTTGTACGGCTGGCCAGTAAGCGGATTGATCTGATAGGGGGGCTCGGTTTGGCCTGCGCCCAAAGCTAATCCCACCGCCCAGGCCTCACAAAGAGCCCGATCTTTGGCCTGCAAGCGATGACCATTTTCAATGCTCGGCAACAACAGATAACCGGCTACTAAAGGAAATTCGCTAGTGTTTCGTTTTTGCTGCAAATCAAGGCGGATTTGCTGGAACAGAGCTGCGCGGCGATAGTAAGGTTCAGAGCAGGCCTCTAAGATACGCCGCATCGTGCGTAGATAATAGAGTTCATCTTGGTTGACATTCTGTTTGGCGACTTCGGCCAGCTCGACAGCGGCGGCCTGCCCGCCCATGGCCTCGATCTCTTCGGGTTTGGCCAACTGCAGCAACCGACCATCCCGTACCAGCTCATAGGCATGCATTCCCAAAGCCCGTTCCCCAATCCAGGCATCCACGTCCGGCGGCCATTGGGCAAGATGCCCCTGAAGCAAATCAAACAACTGCTCCAAATGCGTGCGCTGGATTTCCGGACGTCGCACAATCGCTTCCAGTAAAAGCAGAGCTTCAGACCGCAAAAAGGCAGCCTGGCCGCGCGGCTCAAAATGCTTCTCCGCCCCTAAACAATGGGCCAAGCGCAAAAGTAGCTCCAAAGAACTAATCGCCTCACGGAAAGCCTTCTTGTGCAGTTGCTGGGCCGCATAAAACATCTCCAACCGAGCTACGATCCAGACTACCTTGATAAAACTCAAATCCGCCCCATCACCCTCGATAAACCGAATGCCAAACTGACATCGCGGCCTATCTAACGCCTTCCTGGCCTGCTGCCAAACCTGCTGGTATTGTTTCCAAAAAACGCTAGCCCGATGCAAACGGACCGGATCAAAATTAAATCCTAACTTCGCCGGCGGCATAATCCGTTCGGCCTCTAGCAGGATCGAATCGAGTTTATCGGGCGGGAAAAGCTGACGGAAACCGGCAGCAATATTCTCTTCGTCCGGAATGGCAGCCTGTGTGAGTTGTTCCGGAGTACCGGCTTCTTCAACAATACGGATATACTCGGCCCTTAGTTCCGGATCGGGTGTGGCCGACAAGCCAGGTAATTTGCCGTAAAAGTCCAGCCCCAGTTCCCTGGAACCCGGATCCATTTGCCTGCCGCAGCCTACCACGAGCAGCCAAATGGCTAACCCAATCGGCCAAAACCGAAGCCCACAGACCCCTTCCATGGAAAAGCTCCTTTCTGTGAAGTCGGCCAGAGGAAAGCAAATACAACCCTCCGCCATCCGTGGCTTCCCATGCTCCACCATGAGAGTGGGCAAAACGGTTCTACCCTGCCCGACTTAATCGGTCAAGAGCAGCTCCCGAGAAGAAGGGCCAACCGTACCAGAAAAAAACTGATCTCCGGTTGCCGGGCCTGCTCAGTAATAGGTCCCTTGACGGCTTCAGGGAGGCTATAGCGGAAGCATATGGCTATTGTGGCATTGGCCTGCTGGGTAAGGGGCACCTTGGCGGCTTCAGGGGCAGAAGGCCGCCGGATTTATTCCGGTTCTCGGGGAAGCCGGCGGGGATAAGGCGGTTTGCTTTTTGGCGGCGGAGGCCGATGGTATGTTCGGGCCCATTCCTCCCGCTCTTGGTCACTGGCATAATAGCGAAGCCAAATCTCCGGATCCGGACTAGGACCAGTGCAATCCCAATGGAGATAATTATTTCCTAGGTCGAGTTTCTTCTCCCGAGCTGGCAGAATATCCCGATAAATCAACGTGTATAGTTCTCGGTCGGACAGATGGTCCGTGAAGTCCAAAACAATGCGTTTTTCCCAAAGTTTATTGATGACTTCGTAGAGGATGTCTGGTAGTTCGTCGTCGGAAAGCTGGTCCGGCCGCGGCGGCCGAAGTTCCGGCTCAAACCACCGATAAATCGGTAACACCGGCGCATATTCCCAGGCCAACATGCAGGCCAAAAACTCATTTTCCGCCTGGATCGGCCACTGGCTCATGC
The DNA here is from genome assembly GCA_025062105.1 of Thermoguttaceae bacterium. Classification (GTDB taxonomy): domain Bacteria; phylum Planctomycetota; class Planctomycetia; order Pirellulales; family Thermoguttaceae; genus JANXAQ01. Next base: position 1,888 of record JANXAQ010000062.1, on the reverse strand, counting down.
CCACCCGCTCGATCGCCTCGTCATAATAGGGTTCCAGCTCGGTCCATAAATCGGCATTCTGAAGCAAGGCATCGATATCCACGCTTGGGCTCCGGGATCGATCCACCATCGAAGTAAAACCCTTCCTAAAGGCATGCCGCCGGTTCAATGTATTTCAGTTCATATCATCCTCTCATGCTCATTTTCGGTCTCTAACGCCCCAACCTCCGTTGCCCACTGTCAATGGCTTGTTCCATCCCCAAAATCCCCTCTCCGCCTGGTGTCGGAAATAAGAGCTTCTAACAAAATGCGCTTTCCTCCCAGCCCACAAGGGGATAGGTAGCACCTTAGTACCATCTAGATTTTCATTTTGTGAGAGACTCTAACTTTCCAGCAGTTGGTTTCCTCCTGCCCTAAGTCTTTAAGCTACCAAGAAACAACCAAAAAGAAAAGCACACACCCAGCCTCCGGACAACAAAAATCTTTCCGTTCGCCTCTCCCAAGCGATATAAACGGAAAAATCTACCGGTACTCCAACGATTCCGGCCCAAATAGTTTCCCCTCAGCAAAGATTTTCTAAAGACTCCCTAACTTTGTTTTGTGCAATCCAACTCACAGCATCCATCCCCCCAACACTAGGACAGACGTAACCTCTCCGCCCTCACTGCTAGGAGACAGCTTCTCTGCCCACCAAAAATCGTGGCTCTTAGGGGAAAAAGCGGCCAGAACCTCCACCGAGAACATGGCTTCAAACAAAAAAAGGGAGGAATCCTTTCCTCCCTCATTCCTTTGCCAGCCACGGTTTCACAACCGGTAGCAGACATAACCAGCCGCGTTTTTCAGCCGCCGGGAAATGGTTGGAAACCGATTTCTACGGAACAGTAATCGACTGGGTGGGGCAGGCATCCACGCAGGCACCGCAATCCCCGCAGGTGTTCTCATCCACCACCGCTTTGCCGTCTTTAACTTCAATCGCACTAAGAGGACAAACTTGTACACAATCACCACAACCCGTACAGGTTTCCACATTAACTATCGCTGCCATAGAACTCACCTTTCAAGAGCAAAATCCCGGATGTATCCAAAATAGTTTTGTCGCACCAAATAGCGACACGAAATATCTTTCTTACTTATTTTAAATCAAAAAGTCAAGCCCTTAGAGAATCCGAACGCTAGGAAGACTTCGACCGAAGCAAGGAGCTTCTTTTGAGTCATCCCTGCGCACGCAGGGATCCAGAAAAACCCCTCTCCCCACCGCGGCAGAGGGGCAGGGGTGAGGTGGCGTGTGCTGAGGGCCCAGTGCAGAAGGCAGAGGGCAGAGGGCAGAGGGCAGAGGGCAGGACCTTCCTTCGAGGATTCTCCAGCTTTATTTTGGCCGGTGCCCTCCGCCCTCCGCTTCCAAGAGAAAAAGCATTCACGCAACAATAACACGCAACAATAAAATAAAAATCATGAAATAGGAGGCGGGGAAAAAATGGCAATGACGCCCTCAGCATCCAAGAGGAAGAGCTTCGCACAACCTAAGCCGGCGGAGTAGAGTATAGCCAGCATGCCCGTAACCGCAGAGCAAGCAGCTCCGCTGCCCTGACGCCTTGGCAAGAAGCATGAGGACTGGACGGAATGCGAACAGTTTGAAGCAGAAACCACCCGGCAGTGCTAGCAGCTTGGAAAGAAACTTGCGAAGCCCGTGCCGGCAGCGCTAGCGGCCTGGAAAGAAGCTTGGGAAGCCAGTGCTTTACGCGATAGCGGCTCTGTTTCTATGCTCTGCCCTCCGCCTTCTGCCTTCTCCCCTCCGCCTTCCGTACCACGCCCTCTTTACTCCCTACTCCCTACCCTCTACCCCCTACTGTCTCGACTGCCCATCCTCTCCTGCCTAGATGAGCTATTTCCGGGCAAGCCAGCGGCGGGC
>JANXAQ010000046.1 GCA_025062105.1 Thermoguttaceae bacterium | reverse complement strand
TCCGGCTGGCCGGGTGAGGGGGCCTTCGACCGGCGCCCATCGCGAACCCGACTTTTCCACTTTTTCAGTTCCGGGTTTGGCCGACCCTGTCCGGCTTCTAGGAAGCCCTAGATATACCCACACCCGAGCAGAATCTCCCTTAGGAATCGGCCCTGGCAAAAGGAAGCTCAATCGGACCTGGCCGGCACTATCTGGACTGGGATCCAGTTGGGCAGGGATTTCCCGCAAACTAGGGCCAGCAGCAACCGCAGAGGCGGAGCCACCTAAACTAACCACATCGCTTCCCAAGCCCCCACCCGAACTGGCCGAACCGGAACTGCCCGGTTTAGCCGAACCAACCAAAGCAAACGCTCGAACCATTCCGTTGGCCAACTCGGCGGGCAGCCACAAATCTACCTGTACCGGTAGTTCCCACCGATCTAGTGGGCCGGCACTGATCTGAAGTCCCAGCCGATGGGTTGCCTCCGGCACAAGCCAGGCAGACTGGGGTTCCATCGGCTGGGATTCCACCCGGTGCGGCCTAGTTCGGCGGGAGTCGGTCGGCGGACGCAAAAGGCCGATTGCTTCCGGCGACGGCAATGCCTCCGCCTTTTGAGCAGCCCTTTTGGCCTCGGCCAATCTCTTCAAAAGTTCCTCATACCATCCGACCATCTGCTGATAACGACGCATGGTCCAATCCAGGGCATAGGGCTTACAATCGGCCAGCCAAAGCCGAGAGAATTCCTCGCCCAACGCCTGATGTGCGTCCCGATTCCGCCGCACCAGATGCTCGACCTTCTCCAGCAAAGCAATCCTTTCTTGCACGGAACTGGCCGGCGCGGTGTAAGCCTTCTGGTACAACTGGGCTGCCTCCAGACCGTCGAGCATCCGCTGGCCGATCAGTTCCATGCGCCGGGCGCCGTGCAGGAAACTATCCAAAAGATCGGCGTTCACAGTAGCCTGTTTTCGGCAGGTTTCCAGGTGCTCAATGGCAGGCCGAACCAGCGACAAAAGTCGATCGGCCGATTTGCGAATCGCTGTGGCCGAGCGGGCCGGTGGAAAATCGTTCTGCCAAAACCGCCGGTTTTCCATGCCGTCCATGCCCGGCAGTCGATGCGTTTGTGCTAAAAGCGTAATGGCCTGTCCGAAACGATCGCCCGGTTCGCCGAAAAGCACCGCGCCGATTCGGCGCTGAAAATCTTCCGGTCGGGTGGCACTACCGTTCCAGGCACATTCGGCCCCCCAAGCATGACCATGCCAGCGGTAGCCCTGCAAAGCTTCGCCGTCATCCTCCCAGTCGGTATTGAGCATCCCTAAGGCGCCGTGTTTGACACCGTCCCGGACAAAGTTTTGGATGTTTTTCATAGCTACGTCGAAATCGGGCAGAATCCGGCTCCAATTGCTGATACCAGGACAGACAAAAAATTCATAACCAGCCTTTTTGAACGGAATGATCTGATGTTCAAAGCTTTCGGCCGGTCCATACCCCCAAGTGAGCATAATAACATCTTTGGGGATTTGTTCCAGTTGGTCAGGATGTTGCAGGATGATGTCGCCCCACATCATCATCCGCTTTTTGTATTTGTCGCGCAGGATGCCGTGGATGCGGCGAATATGTTGGACATAGACGCCGCCAACGCCAATCTTTTCGGCTAGCTGCTTCGAAGGCCCTTTGCCCAGTCCCCAGGTCTCGTCGCAGCAGACGTTAAACCACTCAAACGGTAAAAGTGGGCAAACCTCTGAATAAAGATCGTCCAACAGTTGATACGTCTCTTCCCGAACCGGCGTCAAAACATCAGAGGTTTCCCGCAGATGGGCGTATTTTTCGTGCCGTAAAATCCAGCCAAAATGGCCGAACGATTGCTGATTGCCCAAAACTTCTGTGTGGTACTTCTTGGCAAACTCTACCAGGGCCTTTAGCTCTTCCGGCTCCAGCGAGCCGTCCGGCGGGCCGATTTCCGGGTGCTTTCGGAAGGCATACTGATACTCCATATAGTATGTCCAGAGGTTGTGCTTCAGATAGGCCCCTAGTTGGATGCTCCGCTGAAGCGAGGCCAGTTTGGTGCTTGGCCCTCGCGTCAGATCATCCTGGAAACAGCGCCATCGCAAACTGGGCCAGTCTTCGATTACTAAACATGGAAGCCGATCCTCCGGCAGGCGATTGGCTCGCAGCAGTTGGCAGAGCGTCTGCCCGGCATAGAAAAGCCCAGCCGGTCCCTTGGCCCAGGCGATGATTTGCTCCGGTGTAACCTGCAAGGAGTAATCTTCTTCGGTGGCCTCGGGCCGGAAGACGGGCGACTGGAGAAGGGGAGTTTTCTTACCGCTTTCGCCGCCCTGATGGCCCCCATCGGGAACCAGCCGGAACATCCAGAGGCCGTCTTGCCGCTGTCCAGCCCCTCCTACTGTTTGGCCAGACATGAGCCGAGGTCTATCGAACCCGGCCCGAACCATCTCGTCGGCGATCTGCTGAGCCAGGGCGTCCATCTCGGCTGGCAGTTCCAAGCGCCAAGCCTGCTTTAAGGCCAGGCTGCCCTCGGCCAGGATAACCTTTTTCGGAAACGGCACCAATCGAAGCCGAGCCGCCGCGTCCGCCGATTCGGCTGCACAAAGATTTCCTTCATCGGACCATCCGACCGCCGCCAGAAGCAAAACAGCCCCCATCCGCCAAAGCAACCGACTCATGCCTCTCTCCTGGTGGGAAAAGATGCGACGCACGCACTCCCTGGAAGCCTCTCCGCTGCATCCATTCTTTTGCCAGCATACGGCAGGCCCTAGCAGAATGCAACGATGCAGGCGTATCGCCGTGTAGGGTTGTAACGCCCTTTGTTAGACGGCGATTGGCTCCCTCTGGACAGAAGGAAGGTACGTAACGCTGTCTGTCAGACGGCGCCGGCCCAGTCTAGACAGACTAGGTTACAAGCGTCCCAATCTGGACAGACTAGGTTATGGGGCTTTTTTCCAGCGGGCCAGCATGGCTTGGCTGTCTTCCCAGAGCAATTCGGAGCGAGGATGTCGCTGGAGGGCGGAGGCAAGCAGAGGGTTCTCCCGCCGGTGGACAATAAGATAGTCCAGACGGTATTTATCAGCCAGCTGTGGCCAAATAGGCCGGGTCTGCTCAAAGGCCAAAAAGTCCTCCCAAACCGGCGCCGGAATCAAATGAACATGGCAGTGCACTAAAGGAACCACCGCCCCTTCGGTTCGCCAAACCAGATAGTCGGCCCACTGCATAGGAGCGTACATCCGGCCCTGAATCTGCCGATCCAAGAGGAATTGGGCAAGCGGTTCTGGCGTATCTTTAGAAAGGATGCTTTCTGGCGGTCTGGGCTGGCCGGTGAGCAGCGAATGCACCGGCGGCGACCACCATAAACACAAAACCACCACGGCCAAAGTAATCGCCCAGCGTTTGCCGTGGTAGGCATCTGAAACCACATGTTTTGGGGAGTGGGTTTTGCCGTAACGTAACGCCACGGCTGCAGCATGGGGAGCGACCAACCAAGGCCAAACAATCGCCCACCAAGCTAGCATCCGAATTGCCGTAAACGCCCCAACGCCGAAGACCAATCCCAGGAGCACTTCGCTGGCCCATACTCGCCGAGGACTCCATCGCAAAAGTACGCCAGTGGCTAACACCGAACTGAGCATCAACAGGCCGCTCAGGCTCTGTACAGTCATTGGCCGCCATTCGGAGATCGAACGCAGTGGTTCATGAGAGGAAAAGGCGGCTACAGTGGCAAGAAGTTTTGGCCCTTCTGGATTCAGGCAGCTAGCGGCAATAGCTAGGACCAGAGCCGCCGCCGTCCGCCAAATCGCCTTATCCCAAAGAAGCCAAAAAAATCTCTGCCTCCAACCGGCCCGCTGGCCCGATGACAAGCTCCACAAACGTTCCCAGCCGACCCCAACCACATGACAGGCCAACGCCACCAAACCTACCAGAAACGATCCATGCAGATTGGCCCATAGGGCAAAAAGCGGCACCAGCCAAAAAAGCGGCTTCCATCGCTCAGTCATCTGGGCAGCGGCCCAAAGGGTCGCAGCAAACGCCACCATCCCGAACAGTTGCGGCCGAATCACCCCAAGAATCGGAATGGCTAGCAGACATCCGGTTACGCCAGCAGTGACGGACCAGCCCATCGGCACCCCCCGAGCCGCCGTTGCCCCGATCAGCATCCCCACCATCAAAGTAACCAACACAGCATGGCCAGCCACCAACCCCTCCAGGCCAAAAAGCCGATACCACCCATAACCAATCACCTGACTTAACCACCAGGTGGCTACAAACGATTCGCTCGGTAGCCCTGGCCGAAACGGGTCCGCCTCCGGAAGCCCACCATGCTGCACAATCCATCGCCCGTAATTTAGATGCCCCCAAAGGTCGGTCGGATGGAGCCGGTGGATCGAAGTCAACAGAAAGACCACAGCCAAGACTATAATAAGACCCTGCATTCCGGCCCCCGTCCGAGACAGCCGAACCGGAACATCCTCAACGGAGTTTATTTTGCCGCCAACGGCTTCGCCCTCTTGTGCTTCGGACAATACCTTCATACCCTTATCCATACAAAGTAGTTCAAAGTTTAGTGAACGGATAATACTTATCTGTAACTCCTTAATGTATAAGAACTTAGAAAAACATCTTTCTTCTACCCGAAAACCTTCCGGAGATGTTTTCCAAGGGGTTTTTGCTCTGGCCTGCCAAAGCACCCAGAAGAAATCCAAGGGTCGAAGGCGCCCAAAATAACTCTTTCGTGGTATATCCAAGACCTCTTAAGAAGGCCAATTAACCTAACTCATAATGATTCCATATGTTAGGGCAAGGTTTTCCCGTCTCCCTGTATGGCCCGGA
>JANXAQ010000032.1 GCA_025062105.1 Thermoguttaceae bacterium | reverse complement strand
GTTAGGTTAATTGGCCTTCTTAAGAGGTCTTGGATATACCACGAAAGAGTTATTTTGAGCGCCTTCGACCCTTTGATTTCTTCTGGGTGCTCTGGCAGGCCAGAGCAAAAACCCCTGGGAAAACATCTCCGGAAGGTTTTCGGGTAGAAGAAAGATGCTTTTTCTAACTTCTTATACATTAAGGAATTACAGATAAGTATTATCCGTTCACTAAACTTTGAACTACTTTAACTCGACTTTTGCCATTTTCCCTTGCTATTTTCCCTAACTCCTTTTGTTTCTCGTAGTTACGACGTGACACCCTTTCGTTCACATGATTTCCTAAGTCCAATAGTTACAAGCAGTTAGAGTTTTCCTCTTCCGGGAGAAGGCCTAAAATGGCAAAACTCGAGTTGCTAATTTGCCTAACTGCTTTTAGTTACAAGACGTACGCCGATATCTTCCTTTGTGCCCCTTTGCCCGCCCAATTCCCCAACTCCAATAGCTGTAGGCAGTTAAAGCATCATTCTTCCAAAGCGAGGCCAAAAATAGTTCGACTTTTGCCAATTTCTAGAGAGGCAGTATCTTTGGATGTCCTAACCCTTTGAGAATATTGGAGTTAGGAAAATTGCTGAACAAAGAATCCTCAAAACATAACTCCTTGAAATAAAAGAAGTTACAAAAAATGGCAAAAGTCGAGAAAAATAGCAAAAGTCGAGGAAACTCTGGAAAATCTTGAACGTCTTAGGGAACTATATGAGCTTTTGGTCCTATAGTCGTTGGGTTTTCTTCCTCGAATAACTACTAGATATAGTCTCCCAACTGCCCTAGACCCCATATATTGGGTTAAGGGTGTTGGAACTCAAAATGGCATAAAAATATCTCCATTGAATTATGCAGAGATTCCTTGATTTAGAATCTGGTTTGGCAAAGGTACTTTTTGATACCGATTTTTGGCATTTTTTATTCTCTTGTTTCTTCTCTGAGCGTTGCGGCGAATGTTCCTTTTGTTCCCGCAGTTCCCGCAGCCTAATAATCTTAAGGAAGCTCCGGAAAATCCTGAACATATAGTGAACTTCAGGAACTTTTTGATTCTATAGCCGTTCGGTTATTCTATCCGAACAGCTACTATCTATTGAGTGCTAGCAATACTAGCGCCCTAGATATTGTGTTAGAGGAAGGCTAGGCCAACATAGTATGAAAACCTCTCCATTATGCAGAGGTTCCTTAAGCAGCCTGGAGCTTTCCCTTTTCGGAAGAAGACAAAAGCCGGGCTTAATCCATGCCTGACAGCATTGTCAGCTGATGCAAATGTGGCTGGAAAAAAATCAACTGCCCCAGGGGGTGGTGGGTGAGAGCAGAAGGAGAGAAAATTCCCCCCGGAAGTGGATCTCTTTCTTGATCCAACAGGCCAATAAAAATCATCCTTTTTGGCTATTTCCTCAGGTCTTTTTATTTTGTCTATATTGTTTAAATTCCAAAATCCATTTTATTCATATAATCGTTTAAGTTTGTCTTTTCGCTATCCGAATGGTTATCAGAAGGCGGTTGTTCGCAGGCGCAGAGATAGAAAGTACCCCCCAACGGGCTTTTTCCAGGAGATATTTGCGATATTCCGAAACATTTTTTCAAATCCTTCTGCGGATCACCAAAATCCACGCACTGTTTGTTATGGCATGTTTTTGTTATGGCATGTTAAAGGTTCTCCGCAGGCTGGGGTTGCCCATGCTGGAAGGTTTTGTTCCCGATTGGGTGTGTTTGGGCTCTGACGGGAATACGTTTTCCACAATGTTTTTGAGGTATTTCGCCGAATGAAGTCTCAAAATGAGTTTGAAACTGGAGAAGATAGGAAAGATGGAAATTTTGGATTCCTTCTCTTAAAACTTGCCCATTTCCAGGGTGCGGCTCCTTTTGGATATCCTAAGCCTTTGAAAATATTGGAGTTATGAAATTTGCTCCATAAGGAATCCTCAAAGCCTAAGGCGTTGAAATAAAAGAAAAGAAGTGACAAAATGCCAAACGTCGAGCTTATGGCAATCTGCCTCCATTCGGCTATTGATACGTTTCAGGAGGATTCGGTAAAGGGGATTGGGTGGTAGGGTCTATCTCCGCTGGGGGGAGTTAGGGTTTTTGTCTGGACATGGATAGTTCAGCTACCGGTAAATTTTGGTGTTACTTCTTCTGGAGGAGGGGAGAGATTTATGCCCCAAAGGAAGGGAAAAGGCGTTGGTCCTTTCAAAATTCCCTATTTTGTGGCACGGCCCTCCCTTCAAAAGGGTTATTCTTGGGAACTTTGCTGCTAGCAGTGGGTAGTTTTGTAGGTTGTAGCCGAGCTTATCATCGTACCGCCGCCGATACCGAAGTTTCCCAGGTAGTTCAGACAGCGGCTCAACAGATTTCGGCCGACTTGAGCGACTATACGATCCAGCCGAATCCCCGCTCACGGTTATTCGATCCTTGTGATCCGGATTTTCCGCCCATGCCGCCCGACGACATGGCCGCCCATCGGTTGATGGAGTGTGTGGATGGCAAGCGGGGATCTTCGGCCTGGGGGAAATACGGCCGGGTGGGTGTGGTCGATTTTGGCCACTGGCGTCAGTATTTGCCGGTGGATGACCAGGGGCAGGCGATTTTGAATCGGGACACAGCTATTCAGTTGGCCTTGCTCCATTCACGGGAGTATCAGCGGGAGTTGGAGGACCTATATTTATCGGCTTTGGATGTGATAGCGGAGCGGTTTCGGTTTGATGTGCAGTTTTTTGCCAGGACCTCTACCCGATTTACTAGCCAAGGGCGGCTTCGTGCGGGAGGCCAGTCGTCGAGTCTGCTGGAGCAGCCGACCTCGGGGGAAGCCAAATGGCTATTGGCTACGGGGGGACAATGGATTGTCAGTTTAGCCAATTCGTTTATTTGGCAATTTTCTGGACCGGATACGAATGCTGCATGGACAATTTTAGACTTTTCTTTTATACAGCCTCTGTTGCGGGCTGGGGGCCGAGCTGTGGCTCTGGAAAATCTCACCTTGGCCGAGCGGTCCCTGTTGGCCAACATCCGCCAAATGGAACAATTCCGCCGCGGCTTCTATATCTACATTATTGCAGGTCGGGGGCCAGGTCCAGGGCCATCTGCCGGTCGATTCTCTTTGGGTAGTCCGGCCACCAGTGGTTCTGGAACAGGGGGCTTATTTCGGCTTTTAGAGGATCAGGTGCGGCTGCGGAATCAGCGGGCCAACGTCGCCGCACTGCGAGAGAGTATGAATCGTTTACAGGCCTTTTTTGAGGCGGGGCTATTGGACACGAGCTACCAGGTGGATTTGGCCCGACAACGACTACTGGCTGCCCAAAGTGCCCTCCTAGCAGATACGGCTGCTTACCAGTCCCGATTGGATGCCTATAAGATGACACTGGGGCTTCCGCCGGACCTGAAAATGGTTACTCAGGATCCCCTTTTAGAGCGGTTTGATTTGATTGGACCGGCTACCACCCAGCTTCAGGAGCAGGTTACCTCTTTATTAGAAGTGCTTCGGGACCCAATGCGAGAAGTGCCAGCCGACTTGGCCGAGCAATTGGAGAGGATTGGGCACCAATGTAAGGAACTTTTGAACACTATTCGCCAAGATCAACTTCGACTGCGCAACGCTTTACCCGACCGCCGGAAGAATTTGCGCCGGCTGGTCCGATCTAGAATTTTGGCAGGCGAACGGATCGAAGGCATTGGGACGGTTGAAGAGTTGGAGCAGCGGGTCCAGCTTCTGCATCATGATGCCGCGCATCTGGCCGAACAAACCGCCGCCAGCTTAGTCGATCTAGATGTTCTGCAGCAGCGGGCCAAGGAGGAAGCTCAGCCGTTGGCTCAGTTCCGGCTGGAGTTGGCCGAACTGTTGACCCAACTTTCCAGCCAATTGCTTCGCCTCTCGCTGGTTCAGGCCCGCGCCCGGTTGGACACGGCCACCTTAGTCCCGGTGGACTTGGATCCGGATCGGGCCTTAGAGATTGCCCGTCAGCATCGGCTCGATTGGATGAACGCCCGGATGGCTTTGGTGGATCAATGGCGGCAGATTGAGTTGGCGGCCAATCGGCTGCGAAGTGATCTGGATCTATTCTTCAGCGGCGATCTGGGGACCGTTGGCGACAATCCGGTAAAATTTCGAGGCCCCAACGGCCAGCTTCGGGTTGGCTTGGCCTGGGATACCCCTCTGACGCGCCTTTTAGAACGCAACGAGTATCGGGCCGCCCTAATCGCCTATCAACGTGCCCGTCGAGACTACATGGCTTTTGAAGACCGGATCTGCCAGAATCTCCGGGACCTGCTCCGCTCGCTCGAACTGGGCCAGTGGAATTTTGAAGTCCGGCGGGCTTCCGTCCTGGTAGCCATTACCCGTGTGGATGTGGCCCAACTGAATCTGGAACGGCCTCCGAAAGCAGGTACCTTGCAGTTGGGGGCCAATGCCGCCCGCGACCTAGTAGAAGCCCTTTCCGATTTATTGACCCAGCAGAATGCCTTTTTAAGCATTTGGACCGGATATGAGGCGGATCGAATGAGCCTAGACTTTGAATTAGGCACCATGCAGTTGGATCCTCGCGGGGTATGGAGGGATCCGGGCGAAATCGGTCCAGAGGGACCGCCTGCTGCTGCGCCGCCCCCGCCATGGGCACAGTTGCCACAGCCTTCCATTGTTCCCACCCCTTAAATTAATGGAATCTCTGCAAAATCCTGAACATATAGTGAACTTTGTGAACTTTTGAGTCTCTAATCATTCAGTTGTCCTATCCGGACAGCTACTATCTATTGGGGGCTACCAATCCTGGCACCCCCATCTGTTGTGTCAGAGGGAGCACAAGCCAAAATGCTATAAAAACATCCCCTTTGAA
>JANXAQ010000003.1 GCA_025062105.1 Thermoguttaceae bacterium | reverse complement strand
CCCAATAGATAGTAGGTGTTCGGATAGAAGCACCAAACGGCTATAGAAGCAAAACTCCATAAAGTTCACTATATGTTCAGGATTTTGCAGCGGTTCCCAAATTAAACTGGGGCTTTCCCAGAAAACTGCCTCTCTGTTAAGGCAGATAGGTTTATTTTTGGTAATTCAAACGTCGATAATAGACCGTTTCCCAGGGCGGATAGTCCTTGGTCAACATCCGCCACGCACAACCAGTCCGGAGAATGTAAAAGATGCCGTTGAGCACCGCTTGGATGTTGACTCGACGCGGCCGCCCGCCCGGTCGGGCTGGAGGAATCAACGGCGCAATGACCTGCCACTGCTCCTCCGTCAAATCGGATGGATAAACCTGTTCCATCGCAGCAGTGCTTTGTTTGGGGGATAAAATCCAACTCCTAGCCTACCTGGACGCCTTAAATACGCAGCTTTCCCCGCCTGTCAAACCCTTTTCAAACACGCTCTTAGCTCGACTTCTGCCATTTTCCAGTGCGTAGGCTTCCTTAGATGTGCTAACCCCTTGAAAATATTAGGGGGAGGAAATCTGCTGAACAAAGAATCCTCAAATTCTAACTCCTTGAAATAAAAGAAGTTACAGAAATTGGCCAAAGTCGAGTTTAGAGGCTGTCTGGAAAGAGTTTTTTGGCTCACTCGGAGCCAGTTGTTTCCCCCCAAGACGGGGTACAGCCGAGGATTTGGATCCTTTGACTACCCAGAGCCTTCACCGGCCGTTGGAAGGAGGGCTGGCTACCTCCCTTTTCAGACACCCTCTAAGCTCGACTTTTGCCATTTTCGGCCTCTACCGAAATAGGAAAGCTGTAACTCCTTGTAATTATTGGCGTTAGGAAATTAAGTGAGCGAAAGCGGTGTTGGCCGTCCCTTTTGGAAATCAACCACGTGAGGGAAAAAAATGGCAAAAGTCGAGCAAAGGGGCTGTTCCTAAAAAGCATTTTCTATGATGAAAGGAAGTTTCCTTCCCAAATGCCCCAGAATCCAAAAATCCCTGTTTTTAGGAGTCTGGAGGGTAGGAGCCGGTTGGCCAAAACCCATGGGAAACCGCGCAGATTCCAATTTCAGGACAGCCTCTAACTCGAACAATTCCAAGGAAGTCCAGCTTTCCCATTTTGGCAGGGGCGAAAAAGGGCAAAAGTCGAGATTCTCAAAGGGTTAAGACAACCAAAGGGGCTACCCTCTAGAAATTGACAAAAGTCCAGATCGGGTACTACAATTCTTCGGCCAAGACCGAACTGGCTTTGGTCAGCCTTCTGGAAATAGGCAAACGTCGAGCTCGGGCACCCTATGATTGACCGGCCGCCGGGTTCTCTTTATAATGCCTCCCTATGGCTGTCCCTTTGTTAATCCAATTGCCAGGTAAACCCTTTACCATTTAGGTAGAAACTGGTTTTTAAGGAGTTGGTGGGCTTGGTTCGTGTATTTTAACCAATCGTCCCGCTATGTTTGCCTCGTTTTGGCCCGTTTTGCTGTTCTTTTTGTTTTTGTTGGCCGTCAGCGGGCTGCTGATCGGCATTGGGTATGTCTGGAATCCCAGGCGGCCTAACCCGGTCAAGGCTATGCCATACGAAAGCGGTATGGATCCGTTCCACGACGCCCGTCGGCGGCTGGATGTACGATTTTATCTTTTGGCCGTTGCCTTTCTAGTCTTCGATGTGGAGATATTGCTGCTGTATCCATGGGCTGTGGCTGCCGGCCTGGGCCGCCAACCTATGGTTGTCGCACCTCCATCGCCCCCAGAGGCAACCGGTGTTATCTCTAGCTATGGGCAGCGGTTAACAGAAGCTTTCGGTCCAGAGTCGGCTTCAGCATCTGAAAACACCTGCTCGAGTGAAGCTCCCCATCAAACACCCGTAGGCATTGACGGAGCTGTGCAGGCTGGCATGATCGAAAGCCGAGGCATGGTCTTGGCAGGAGCTCTGGTCTTTATCGGTCTGTTAGCGATCGGCTATCTGTACGACTGGCGTAAAGGCATTTTCCAATGGCGCTAGAAGTGCCGGATAATGTACTGCTTACGAAACTGGATGCTATAGCTAATTGGTGTCGGAAGTATAGTCTTTGGCCGATGCCGTTTGCCACGGCCTGCTGCGGAATCGAACTGATGGCCACCGGCGCAAGCCGAAATGATATTGCTCGCTTCGGGGCGGAGGTGTTTCGGTTCAGTCCCCGGCAAGCAGACCTGATGATCGTAGCAGGCCGGGTGCCGATCAAGCTGATGCCGGTCTTGCAGCGGATTTGGCTTCAGATGCATGAGCCGAAATGGTGTATTTCCATGGGGGCCTGTGCGTCAACTGGGGGGGTATTCGATACCTATGCGGTAGTCCAGGGGATCGACCGGTTTATTCCGGTGGATATTTATGTGCCGGGTTGTCCCCCCCGACCGGAACAACTCATCCAAGCTATTGTGGATCTGCAAGAGAAAATCCAACGGGAGGGGACGGTTATGGGCCGAGAGTTTGAGCATCCGGAGCGGCAGAAGCCGCCCTTGGCTATGCGAGCCGAGGGCCGAGCCGGGCCCCCAGGCTTAATTGCTGCTCCACCGCCTGAGGAAGCTCCTTACTTTTGACTTGTCGAAAAGTGTTTGGCTGAAGTTTGGGAAGATCGGAATATCTACCTATGGATGTGTCGGCCATTGTGGAAGGATTGCAGAGGGATTTTCCTTCGATTGTGTGGAGTGAGTTTCGGGGGCAGGTGCGGGTGGTGGTGAGCCGGGATCGGCTTTTCCCGTTCCTCCAGGCGCTGAAAGAGCGGCATGGCTTTGACATGCTGGCTGATATAACTTGTGTAGATTACCTAGATTACCCAGTTAAAAAGCCCGGGCGATTTGGTCTTGTATATGTCTTGACTAACACCCAAACCAATCAGCGTCTAGTAGTTCGCACTTTTTTGGATGAGCCTGATCTGGTGGTACCGACAGTAACCCCCCTATGGGAGGCAGCCAATTGGCTGGAACGAGAGGTTTGGGATATGTTCGGCATCCGATTTGCCGGGCACCCGGACCTTCGCCGGATTTTAATGCCAGAGGATTTTGTTTCCCATCCTTTACGTAAAGATTACCCCCTGCAAGGCTTAGGCGAACGAAACAACTTCCCCGTCATCCGCCGAGCCGAAAGTTGAAAGCTTCTTTTTTTTGGATAGACACACGAGGAACCCCCAACAGCTTCTTGTCAGTCCTGTGAAAGCACAAACACCAGGAAAACTACAAGAAAAGCCTCTAACAAAAAGAACTTGCTTACCACCCGCCAAGCATGCAAGGGAGGCCTTCAAAACCCGCAGTACTTCTTGGTAGCTCGACTTCTGCCAATTTTCCTAACTCCTTTTGTTTCCAAGAGTTACGACGAGCTGCCTTTTGTTCATCCAATTGCCTAAATCCAATAGTTTCAAGGTGTTAGAACATTCCTCTTCCAGGTAGAGGCCCAAAATGGCAAAGTCGAGGTTAGAGGTTGTAAATAAATTGGATCTATGCTTTCTCAGGAGGGGGATCCCTTCGGCGGAAAAGTTATCACAC
Organism: Thermoguttaceae bacterium; assembly: GCA_025062105.1. Taxonomy (GTDB): domain Bacteria; phylum Planctomycetota; class Planctomycetia; order Pirellulales; family Thermoguttaceae; genus JANXAQ01. The sequence goes on along the minus strand of JANXAQ010000003.1, from coordinate 15,528 downwards.
CAGACACGAAGATTTCATAGCGCAGAGATGAAGACTTCATAGGAAGGTGCTGGGATGCCTTTGGAACGCAGTGAACAGGTTGAGCTGTCGGTCGAAGCGGGGCAGGCGCAGTCGTATTTGTGGCGGATGAACTTTGGGCCGCAGCATCCGGCCATGCACACCACGCTGCGGTTGATCCTGACCCTAGACGGCGAACGCATCGTCGATGCGGTGGCCGACATCGGCTATCTGCACTGCGGTTTTGAAAAACTGGGCGAATCGCTCGACTATAACCAATACGTGGTGGTAACCGACCGGATGAATTATGTTTCCTCGGCAGCCAATAACGTGGCTTGGCATGAGGCGGTCGAGCGGCTTTTAGGTATCGAAGTATCCCGACGGTGCCAATACCTGCGGGTGATCGCCGCGGAGCTAGCCCGGATTTCCGACCACCTGCTTTGTATCGGGGCGATGGGCCTGGATACCGGGGCCTATACGCATTTTATGTATGCCTTTAATCCTCGGGAGCGGATTTACGACATTTTCGAGGCCCTGTGCGGTGCCCGGTTTACGACAAGCTACACCCGGGTCGGCGGCCTATGCCGAGATGCTTCCCCCAAAGCGATCCAGATGATCCGAGACTTTTGCCGAGATTTCCCGAAAGTGCTCCGAGATGTACACCTATTGATGGATCGAAATCGGATCTTTCGGGATCGGACCAAGGGGATCGGTGTATTAACCAAAGAAGAAGCGATCAACCGGGGCTGTTCCGGCCCAGTGGCCCGTGCTAGCGGCGTTACCCGGGATCTGCGCAAAGACGAACCCTACCTCTGTTATCGGGATTTTGATTTTCAAGTCTGTTGTGCCACCGAGGGGGATTGTTTTGCCCGATACCGCGTTCGGCTTGCCGAGATGGAAGAAAGTCTTAAAATCATCCAGCAGGCCGTTGAGAACCTTCCGCCCGGTCCGGTGAATTTGGATCCGGGCTATCGGGTGGTTTTGCCGGAAAAGGACGCCGTTTATCAGACCATCGAAGGCTTGATTACCCATTTTGAGATCATCATGCCCAATCGGGGTTTTGAGGTACCTTGTGAAGAGATTTATGTGGCCACAGAGGCGCCCAACGGCGAGTTGGGATTTTATATTGTAGGGCAAGGGAATCCGGTAGCGTATCGGGCGCGGTGTCGGCCGCCGTCGTTTATCCACTATGCGCTGATGCCTCACTTGATTAAGGGCCATATGATCAGCGATATTGTGGCCGTCCTGGGCAGCCTGAACATTATTGCCGGGGAATTGGACCGCTAAAAACCTCCCCGGGAAGGCGGACAACTCGCCCCCTGGGGCCAGTAGGGGCTGAGGAAGGGAGGAGGGATGGCAGATGGCAGAAGGCGGAGGGCAGATGCAAATCTTTTCAGAGGGTTGAAGTGGTACAAAGAGGAAAAAGGTGCCAAAAAGGGTTCCGTAATGGAAGAGGTGCTTACGCCGGACATACGGCAGCAGATCGAAGCCTATTATCCGAGGTATCCGACGCGGGAGGCGGTTATCCTACCGGCGCTGCATGTCATCCAAGAGGCCCTAGGATATGTGCCGCCGAAGGCCGTGGAAGAATTGGCGCAGATGTTGGGGCTACCGCCGTCTACGGTGCAAGATACGCTTTCGTTTTACGGTTTTTTTGCTCAGGACAAGCCGGTGGGGCGGACCCGGCTTTGGGTGTGCCGATCGTTAAGTTGTGCTGCTCGCGGGGGAGAAGAGCTGTTGGACTACCTTTGCCAGCGGTTGGGCATCCAGCCGGGCCAGACCACGCCGGACGGCCGAATCACTCTGGAAGTAGCCGAGTGTATCGGCGCCTGCGACCATGCACCAGCCATTTTGGCAGGCCGGGTGCTTTGGAAAAACATGACCAAAGAAAAAATCGACCAAATGCTGGAAAGTTTGCCATGAAGCCCAAGGAAGCATGGCCCCTTGCTGGATGCCCTCAACCCTACACCCTTTAGGAGCCCCATGAACACAAAGTCCCCTGATCGTTCCCCGATACTCCCTTAAGTCCGACAGGGTATAATCAGCTGGCTAGTTTCGGTAGCCGACCACTCCTCCGGGGCATTGGTATCTCCATAACGAGTTTCTCCTACAAGATGTTGTTGCTTTGCCGAGCAGTTTCTCCCACATATTGGTAGCTCCAAAGGATGTATCAATACTCATGGAGAGGAGAGGGGATAGATATAGCAGCGGCCTCGAGGTCCGGATTCCTGTTGGTAAGGGAATGCCTGTGGGGGGACGATAGCGGGCTACTACTTCAAGGGTAATTTTCTGGAAGATTCCCGCTTGCCTGCCAATGAGATTGTCCGGATCGGGCCAGGAGCAGACCCACGGGACTAGGAGCTCAGAAAGCCTTCCTATTGGAGCGGAGCGATGCTTAGGTTTGAGCCTGTACTTTTAGCGAATATTCATAAACCGGATAGCCACACCTTAAAGGTCTATGAAGCCAGCGGCGGCTATCAGACGCTGCGTCGGGTGCTGCACGATATGGCGCCGCAGGAGGTGGTGGATCGGATTCGGGCTAGCCAACTTCGGGGCCGAGGCGGTGCCGGTTTCCCCACTGGGCTAAAATGGTCCTTCCTACCCAAAGACGATCCAGGGCCGATTTATCTATGTGCTAATGCCGACGAAAGCGAACCGGGCACTTTCTGCAACCGGGTGCAAATGGAATTGGACCCTCATCAGATCCTGGAAGGGATCATCCTGTCCTGTTATGCGACCGGTGCCTCAGTGGCGTATATTTATCTACGGTATGAATACCACTTGGCCTATGAGCGGTTGCAGCGGGCCATCCAAGAGTGCTATGAAGCGGGCTATTTGGGGCGGGATATTTTGGGTTCGGGGATGACGCTGGACATTTATATCCATCGGGGTGCCGGCGCCTACATTTGCGGCGAAGAGACCGGCTTGATCGAAAGCATTGAAGGCCACCGGGCCTGGCCCAGAACAAAGCCGCCGTTCCCGGCCACCAAAGGGCTTTTCCGTCGGCCTACCGTGGTCAATAACGTAGAAACCCTCGCCTGTGTGAAACATATCCTAGAACGGGGCATCGAATGGTTTCAATCCATTGGTGTGCCGCCGGATCCGAACGATCCCAGAGATCCAGGCAGCTACGGGCCAAAGCTTTTTAGCATTAGTGGTCATGTGAACCGGCCTGGCTGTGTGGAACTGCCGCTAGGAGTAACAGTTCGGGAGCTAATCGAAGAGCATGCCGGGGGCGTCTGGAAAGGCCGGAAAGTAAAAGCCGTAGTCCCCGGCGGTCTAAGCACTGGAGTCCTATCGGCTGAGGAGCTGGACACGCCGTTGGATTTTACCGGGCCGGTCAAAGCGGGCTGCCTTGGTCTTGGAACCGGCGGGGTGATCGTGCTAGACGAGACGTATTCGATGGTGGATTTTCTGTACAACAGTTGCCGATTTTTTGCCCACGAAAGCTGCGGCCAATGTACGCCTTGCCGAGAAGGCACCGCCTGGGCCTACCGGATCCTCAAACGGATCAAAGCAGGCCGGGGCCGATTGGTTGACCTGGACCTACTGGAAGAGATTGGCAATTCGATTGGCATCATCCCCGGTAGCACCATCTGTGGCCTGGCCGACGGCGCTGCTTGGCCGATCAAAACCACCCTGGCTAAATTCCGAGATGAACTAGAAGATTACATTCGCCAGACCAACCCCCAAGGCTACCGAAGCACCGCGCCGGTCGAAGCCCTGCTTGCCTGAAAAGTACATATTCTCTGGAATGGCAGAGGTAACGGTGTAGCCGAAAGTAGAAGCATTTTTTCACCCTTTACTCTAGCAAAGTAGAAAGAAGGGGTGGAGGGGCTGCACGCTTTTACGGTAGGAGTGTGCACGAGACGTCCGCACGCCCATGGAGCCGCTTCCCTCGACCGAAGAGTTTCCGAAGCTTGGTCAAGGAGACCAAAGAATGAAACCTACTGATCATTTTGGAGTACCTCGGCGGGAGTTTTTGCGGCAGACGGCATGGACAGCAGCGGCTGTGTCGGCTGGCTTGGTGGTTCGTCCGGGAGAGTCGGAAAGTAACTTCGCTCAAGCAGCGGAAGGGACCGGTCCGACGGATCCTAACCAGCAGGCCTCGGCCAAGCCGAATCTGGTCCAACTGGAAAACCAAAAGCCGGGAGCTTTAGATTGGCAATTGACACGAGTGCGTCTGGACAAACCTGGTGGATTCCGAAGTCCCTGGATCGAAGGCTATTGCTCCAAGCAATCAGTGGCAGCTGGGGAAACCCTGCACATTATGGTCAGCACGGATCCGCCGGAAAAGTTTAAGATCGAAATCTTTCGGACCGGTTATTACGGCGGCCGGGGCGCCCGGCTGATGAGCAGCTTAGGCCCGTTTGACGGCAAGGCCCAGCCACTGCCCCCAGTAGGCCCCCGCCGATTGCGAGAATGCCAATGGGAACCGACCTGTTCGCTCACCATTCCACCGGATTGGCCTAGCGGTGTGTATCTAGGCCGACTGACCACCCTGCCCGGCAAACAGAAACCCTATTGGCAAAGCTACATAGTGTTTGTGGTCCGAGACGATCGGCCAGCTGATATCCTCCTGCAAGTAAGCGATAACACCTGGCAGGCCTATAACCGCTGGCCGGACAACTACTCCGTCTATACCGACCCCAAAGGCACGCAGGGGCCGTGGGCCGATGTGAGCTTCGACCGTCCCTACGGAAAATATGCTCAGATTTACGAAAATCCCCAGTCCATTGGTTCGGGCGAATGGCTCTGTTTTGAGTTTCCGTTGGCCTATTGGCTCGAAGAGCAAGGATATGATGTTACCTACTGTTCCAATTCGGACATGATAAGTCCGGAGCGGGCCCTCCGATGCAAGGTCTTCATTAGCAACGGACATGATGAGTACTGGGACATCCGGCAATGGGACAGTGTGGTGAAGATACGGGACGCTGGAGTAACGCTTTTGTTTCTTTCGGGCAACGCCGTCTGCTGGGTCAGCCCCCTGAAACCATCGACCGATGGCCGACCGGCCAGGATCATGTTCCGCGGCGGCCCGTATGGGGGCAATTACAAATACGCGGAAGATCGGCATAAACAGCATGGGCCATTCCCTCACCGAGGCCCGGACGAAGGCTATCTGATCGGCGCCCGGAATGTGGAGCCAGTAAACGGAGGCGGGGATTGGATCTGCACCTTGCCCGAGCATTGGATTTTTGAAGGCACTGGAATGAAATATGGGGATGCCATTCCAGGGTTGGTCGGCTGGGAATATCATGGCGATCCACCGAAGGATATTCCGGGCCTAGAGGTGGTGGCGGAGGGAACCGCTTGGCAAGGGGGCGAGCGGCCCCAACACTGGACGGCTACCATCTATCCGGGTCCGAAGGGCAATTTCGTGTTTAATGCTTCCACCATCTTTTGGTGCCAAGGGTTGGCCTCGCCGCCGGGGCATTGGTTACCGTGGTCCCATTGGAGTCGGCCCCACGGCCCAGACCCTCGGGTGCAACGAATCACTGCCAACCTGCTCCAGCGGGCTTTACGCCGCCAGGGAGCATGAAAACTTGTACGATTTCGGTCCTCATGTCTATGCTTCTTCCGAACAGTCGCTGAGATTCTCATCTCCCGGAAACGAGAAGGCAAAGATCACGCAGTGCTCCTTTTCACAGAGTCCCTATTGGAGGAACACTGTTTCAGGGATGAGAAGTTCTCCATTCGGCTGAAAAGGTCTGGCGGGCGTCTTCGAGGTTTGCTTGGATTGGTATTGACGGTCTGGGTTCGCTTTGGCCGATCCGATGGGTTGGTACGATTATCCTCAGTATTATGACATTGCTTTTCAATCGGAGACGGGGGCGGAGGCGGATTTTATCGAGGCAGCTTGCCAAAAGTATGCCTCCGGGACGGTGCGGACGTTGCTGGAACCGGCCTGTGGGACTGGTCGGTTGGTGGTGGAGCTGGCCCGGCGGGGCTACCGGGTGATTGGTTTGGATACGAATTTGGCTGCTTTGGGGTATCTGCGGCGTCGGCTGCGTCGGCGGGGACTTCCGAGCTTGGCCTTTGCGGCGGATATGAGCCGATTCGCTCTGGCCAGGCCAGTGGATGCCGCCTACTGTACTTTTGACTCCTTTCGCCATTTGCTTACCGAACAGTCGGCCCGAGAGCATCTGCAATCTATGGCCGAGGCAGTTCGTCCCGGCGGGATCTACATCTTAGGTTTCCATCTGCTTCCGCCTGATGCCTCAGAGCAGTGTACCGAACGATGGACGGAACAGCGAGGCCGCACCGAGGTTACCGTTACCCTACGGGTGCTCCGGTGCAATAGGCGACAGCGAATCGAATGGATCCGAATTGCCCTGCTGGTCCGAAAACAGCTTGAGCGGAAAGTCCCGGCCAACACAGGCAACCTGCTTAAAAATCACCGGCCAACCACCGAAACCAGATCGATCCAGAAAAAGCGATTTCGCCTTCCGAAGCCAACCCAGTGGCAACAATCCACCCCTAGCCATCTCCAAACGATCCAGGTATTACGATTCCGGGACGAGTTTCCGCTTCGGATTTACACGGCTCGGCAATTTCGGCGTCTTTTGGCTACGGTTCCTCAGTGGCAACTGGCCGATGTATATGACTTCTGGTACGAGATCGACCGTCCGATGAAGTTGACGGACCAAATGGCCGACTGCGTATTTATCCTCCGCCGTCGAGCCGAAGAGTAACTGCTCCGTAGTTAGGAACCTCTGCAAAATCCTGAATACATGGTGAACATTATGCAATTTTGAATCTGTAGCTAGTGGGTTCTCCTACCCGAATACCTGCCATCTATTGGGCGCTAGCAATGCTAGCAACCTTATAGATTGGGTTAGAGGAAGAGTAAGCCAACATGGAAAATATCCCTTTGAATTATGCAGAGGTTCCTAGTATTTTGCAGTCCGACACACCTCATGGTTCCTCGAAGACCTCCGTTGCAGAGGCTTGTATCACCGGCCAGAGTAACGACCCGGTTAAAGATCAATGGTGGCTATGCTGGATTCCCGCTTACACGGGAATGACAGGTGCAGATTTGGACTCCCTGCCAAGGTCAGAACGAAGCCATGCCGCGATTTCTGAACAATTCGGAGCGACCTTCGTTTGGCTGACATGTGACAAAAGCCGACAGGCCGGGAGATTCTTCCAGCTCTATCTGCAGCCGATCTGGCAGCCAGTTGAGCTCCGCCCGGCAGACCTCCAGGAACCGATGGGCCAGATATTGTGCCAGCAGTTCCGTGGTGGTCGCTGCTACCGGCAAGATGAAACAATCGCTTCGGGGAAATATCCATCGGCGGGTGCCAACACACAGTTCGATCTCCTCAGCGGTCTGCATAATCTGGAGGCGTGCATCCTGACCGGCTAACAAAATCCGATGATCCAGTTCCTGAAGGAGGTTTCTCAGAGAGGCTCGGACCCAAGTGAAATCGGCCACCATCCCATCTGGGTTTAATGGCCCCGCCAGTTCTACTGCTACCCGATAGGTATGCCCATGCAGCGGTTCGACCGACTCCTGGCTAAAAACTAAAAAATGGCAGGCACTAAAACATAACTCTTCTTTTCCAACACGAATAGAAAATTGTTCGCTCATCGAAGGCACACTCCGGCCAGATGCTTGTCTTCCAGGGGCCGAGAATCGGCGGGTGCCGACGAAAATCCCTGCCTCAGAGCCTTGATGTGATACACATCTTTTGGGACGGATTTCCCCTCCCAATGGGCCAAAGCGATTGCTCCACCTAGGGGTATAACACACTTCTCAAAAGAAGCCAACCGTTACTTTGGAGAAATCACACCTAGGGGAAGATCATTTGGAAGATCAGAAAGTGTTTAGGGGCAGAAACTATTTTGCCTATATTGCCTTTTTTTATCCATTTAATTCCATTCAACAAACTTTCGGCATTTTCCTAAAGTGATGTCCGAGCGTCTGAACTCTAACTTGTATATAACAGCGAGGCCGCAGAGCTTGGCTGGCACTCTGCCCCTATCATAACAAAAAAGCCTCCCTTTTTCTAAAAGGGAGGCTTTTGGCGAATCATCGTCATTGCAAAACACGGCTTTGAACGATCACAATAAACCTAAAAGGGCACTGAATTGCCGAAGCCGGATCTACTTCTATAGAGCCTCGGATATCAATCTTTTGTACACTAAACAAAGTAACCCTTATGCTGGCACAGGAACTATTTCTCTTTCTCTTCTTCGCTCTTTTCCTGTTCTGGTTCTTTTTCTATCTTGAGAGGCGTACGCCACAGATAGATTGTATGGGTAACGCCGTCTTTGGCTTCATAGTGAACAACTTTATCTGGTTTAACGCCTTCCATGTCGAAGGAATGGGAGACAATCCGAGAGCCGGGCTTGAGTTTTTTCAGTTGAGGAATCAACTTCACATTCAGGCTGGGGAGCAGATAGAGGGTAACGACACTGGCTGGAGTGATGTCCTCCTGGAAAATGTCGCCCTCTTTAATGGTTACCAGATGTTCTACTTTATATTTTTTCACACGTTCTAGGGATTCTTTGACCCGTTGAGGATCGATGTCGATGCCGACGGCTTTGCAGCCATACTTTTTGGCTGCCGTTACCACAATCCGGCCATCACCGCAGCCAAGGTCATAGACCACATCGTTTTTGGTTACCTCGGCCAATTCGAGCATTTTTTCTACCACATCCTGCGGTGTAGGCACAAAGATCACATCCGGTCGGCGCTGCGGTTTCTTTTCCGGTTCTTCTTCCGCAGCGCGGGTAGTCCAAACTGCCACCGTGATCAACAGACCCATCCCAACAAACACACCACATTTCCACAGTCGCTTCATTCAAAGGACTCCTTTACACAAAAAGGGAACCACAGAGGTACAACCACTTGAGTATGCAATGGTGCCATGGACCGAAGGGAAGGAGGCCAGTTGTATCCTGACAGGTAGGGGAGCCGAGGAACATCGTGAGGTTAAAAGAGGCATAGTTTTTATCGTACCGGAAGACCATGAGAAATCAAGGGGGCTTTCTATTTTTTGTAATTTGCCTATATTTCCCAGGTAAAAATTCCTAACAGGCCGTTATTGAACCATAGTGGAATCACAATGGAGAGGGAGAGGCTGTCTTGGCATTGGATTGTTGAGGTTTCCGGTTAGATGTTGGGTTGACCGCTTCTCCCCTCGACAGCCCTGGGGAATAGGACGGTGGCGGATTCTGGGGATTTAGGAAGGTAAATCGTTTTTATCCTGAAAATGTCAATTTAGGACAACCTCGGGGATGGGGAATCTTGGGTACGCCGATTGGGCTTGAGGCCCGGCGTTAGGCCTACGACGAGGTGTTTCGGAAAAACATCTTCCCGAACCCAGCTAACCAACCGGTTCCTAATGCTCCCAGGGCGGCGGCCAGGCCAAAAGCCAATCCCCCATGTCCAGCCTCCAAAAGCCAGCCAACGTAAAGGCTAGAGCCTAAATCCCCTACAGCATTCACACAGGCCAAGATGCCAAAACCCAAGCTTCGCAAATGCCGGGGCAACAGTTCGGCTGCCACCGCCTTTTCCAAGGTTTCTTCAGCGGCAATATAAATGCCAGAAAGAGTAATGGCCCCTGCCAGCCAACCTAGGTTGCCTCCCTGAAATGCCAAAAGCAGATTCGTTCCAACGCCCAAAGCATACCCGATCAACAGCACCCAAAACTTCGACCACCGGTCGCCCCAGACGCCCAGTTGCAGAGCGGCTCCAGCACTAACCAAATTGTGCCAAGTGTAAAGTAATACTGCCACCGAAAGCACTCCCTCATGAGCGAAGCTCTGGTCTCCCAATGCCTGGGCTGCTAACCAAATTAAAAACGTCCGGGAAAAATCTCCCAACCCAAAAAGCCCCACACCGATCAAAAACCACCAAAAGAGCTTTGGGAAACGGTTATCCGGCTGGCTCAGCTCCGGCCTCAGGGTTTCGGACTGCTCAGAGCTGGGGGGCGAATCGGCTGGCTGGCTGGAGCCTGCTGGCCCGCCGGCCCGAGTAGCTTCTTGCTGCTCAGGCCGAGCCAGAGCTGCTTTCTCTTGCACCAAGAAAAACATCGCCCCCGCTGCTACCAGCCCCGGCAGCAACGTGGCCAGAATGATCCCCTGAATCGGCATCCCAAAAAACACCAATAGGGCCGCTGTTAGAGGTCCGGCCACCGCGCCGAGCATATCGCCTGCCCGTTCCAGGCCGTAGGCTCGTCCATAATGAGTTGGTTCCACGGCATCGGCCAATAGATAGTCTCGCAAAGGACCCCGGAACCCACGACCTACCCAAGCTACCGCCCGAAACAGCACCAGCCCTCCTAATTGCCGAACCAAACCTATACCGGCCGTCGCTATCGTAGTCATCAGATAACCCAACGTAGCCCAGGGACGCTTCCGCTGCACATAGTGTCCCAGCACACCGCCGCCCAATTTGGAAAGGCTGACCAAAAAGTCGGCCACCCCTTCCATTAGGCCTAGCCCCATCGGCCCCAAACCAATTGTAGCCAAATACAGGGGCAACACGGCGGTAGCCAATTCATGGCTAAAATCGGAAAAAAACGTTGCCGTTACAATGCCCAACACCGTCCGGTTGAGCCAGCCCCAGCGACGGCGATAAGACAACGCTTGTTCTGATTCCTCAGCCATCCTCATCCGTTCCCAATTTTTAATGCAAACACTTGTTTCCTTGGACTCGAAAGGTTAGTCTCTTTTTGGAGGCCAGTCGTTCCGGCTTCCAGCAAATCAAAACCCCGATCATAATGGGGTTTCGAGGAGCGTACAAGAGGCAGGACTGTGCGAAAGTTTCCCCTTTTACTACTTCAAGTCTCTTTTATCGAGTTTTTCCCTATGGATTTTGGATGGTTGATGGGCCAGGTGTTGGCGGCGGCGGCAAAGTTTCCGGAAGATTTCCGAAACCGGCATGGGGCGTATCTTTTGGCTTCGGAAAGCCCACAAGGTGGATTTACTGGCCGGGCTGGCCGAGCAGATCCTTATTACACCGCCTTTGGACTGGCCAGTTTGGCTCTTGTGGGCCGATTGACCCAGCCGATCGTCCAGCGCGCCCTCAACACTCTGTTCGCTTCGATGAACCGATCCGATGATCCATGCCGCTCCGTCGTCCCACCTGACTGGCGATTGCTCACCTTAGCGGAACTCGTTGGTTTGGTCGTCTGCGGCTTTTTCGTCCAAGGAACGTCTAACGTCCCTGAATCATCCGCCATTCCCAATTCAATCGGACAAGACCCTTTTTCCCGATGGGGGCTTACTGCCCAACAGGTAGTCAGGGAATTTTTATCCCTGGTTCTCCGGCCGGACGGCGGGTATGCCAAGCATCCGGCCAGTCCCACCAGCAGCACCTATGCCACCTTTTTGGCCGCTCTGTTGCAGCAGTTGGTTGGCCTCCCCTTGGAGCAGCCGGACAAAACCACCCAGATGCTTTTGGACCGGCAGCGGGATGACGGCGGTTTTGCTGAGTGGCCCTTGGCCCGGCAAAGCGGCACCAACCCAACGGCAGCGGCGGTTGCCTGGTGGAGTATGGCTGGCGGGATACCGGCCAGTGTACGGGAACGGGCTGCCGCCTTCTTAGCTAGGATGCAATCGGCCGAAGGCGGTTTCTGTGCACATGGAGGAGTACCTATTGCTGATCTTTTAAGCACTTTTACCGCTCTGGTTGCTTTGGAACTATTGGAAGCCGGCTCTGCAGTGGATCGGCAGTCGGCCCGTCGCTACGTTGCCTCTCTGGAGCTGCCAACCGGTGGTTTTCGCGCCGCCGTCTGGGACACCGCCGCCGATGTGGAATACACCTTCTACGGTTTGGCCAGCCTCGCCCTATTAGCCGATACCTCCACTAGATAAAATCATTCTAGAGAATACTCATGGAAGTGAAGTGAATCTTTGGAAAGAAGGCGGCCTCCAGACTCTCATTCCTGCTCAAGCGGGAATCCAGAATTGGGCAGCCAAGATTTAGCTCGACTTTTGCCATTTTTGCAACTTCTTTTATTTCAAGCAGTGGATGTTTTTTTATTTCAAGCAGTGGATGTTTTGAGGGCTGTTTGTTCAGCAAATCTCTTAATTCCAATATTTCCAAACGGTTAGAACATCGAAAGGGTGCTCCGGCCTGGAAATTGGCAAAGTCGAGCTTATTTCAAGCGATTTTTATCTGGAGGTGGGGAGCTTTCGCCAGCGATGCCTGGAAGACGTCTTTCTCTATTCGGCTGAAATATTTCAAATTCCGAATCCCTGTTTTCAGAGGGATTCCAAGATAAAAGGATGACACCCACAGCGGTTCCATGTGGGAGGTTATTCCGGATGGTTTTGTACCTATGGCTGATCTTGTAGTGGAAAATCTTACCAAGCAGTTTCCGACTCGCAGTGGGCCGGTGGAGGTACTGCGCGGCATTTCGTTTCAGATGAATCGGGGCCAGAGCTTGGCGGTGGTAGGTCCTAGCGGCTCCGGCAAAAGTACTCTTCTGCATATTTTGGGCACGTTGGAGCCGCCCAGTGCGGGCCGGGTGATCTTAGATGGGGTGGAACCAGCGCAGTTGAGGCCGCAGGAGCTGGCCGCCTTCCGAAACCAAAAGATCGGGTTTGTCTTTCAGGATGCTTACCTGTTGCCCCAGTGTACGGTGTTGGAAAACGTCTTGATGCCGACTTTGGCCCAGGGATCGGCCAAGCCGCAGGTCGTGGAACGGGCCAAAGAGCTTCTGGATCGGGTTGGCCTGAGCGATCGGCTTGGGCATCGGCCGGGGGAACTTTCCGGCGGCCAGCGCCAGCGGGTGGCCTTAGCCCGAGCATTGATCAACCGCCCCTTGCTACTGCTGGCCGACGAACCCACTGGTAACCTCGACCGCACCACAGCCGACCAAATCGCCGATCTCCTTCTGCATCTACATCAGCAGGAGCAGATGATCCTGATCGTGGTAACCCACAGCCTGCGACTGGCCCGCCGCTTGCACCAGGTCCGCCAACTCGACCAAGGCCTCCTCAAAGAACTTACGGAGGTGTAAAATAGCTTTTAGAATCTATTCTCATTTGGATCGGCATCGGCGAATTTCCGTAGCCTCTACCTCCTAGCAGAATTAGTTCCTGGGGCTGGCTTTCTCTCGGAGCGTAGGGTTCCAAAACGAAAAAGGCCTTCTATTTCCCAGGGAGGTAAATCATGAACCGCGCAGGGTGGTCCGTCAGAAGGAAAAAGCTTCTTTTTTACTGTGGACTGTTAGGAGTAAGTACAGTGTTTTGGCTGGTCGAGGCATCGACTGGCTCGGCTGGCCAATCTACGGGGACCGCCGAGCGGATCCAGGCCCATTTGGCGGCCGGGGAATTTTCGTTGGCCTTGGAGGCGGCTCGGTCCCTGGCCGATCCGGCCCAGCGGAACCAGTGGCTGGAGCAGATCGCCTTGGCCCAGGCCCAGGCAGGAGCCCAGCAGGCCGCCTATCACAGCCTCCGTTATATCTCCGATAGTGAAGCTCGTTCACAGGCATTGCAGAAGCTCTTGCAGCAGCCGGTGGGCGGACCGGGCGGTGGGGTCCAACCTGATTTCGACTCCCTAATCCGCCTGATTACTTCCACGGTTCGCCCCAGCAGTTGGTCTGAGGTGGGCGGACCAGGTGCAGTTACCCCCTTCCCCACCGGAGTACTCATCGACGCTCAAGGTCTGCTGCAACGGGCCTCGGCCGAAGACCTTACTGGCCGATTGGCTTTTCTTCGGCAAGCAAGTCGCTCAGCCCACCTGCAGGACAATGCACGTCGGCCCAGTCCGCTTCGGAAGATTTCGCTTCCCCGGCTCGAACGAGAGGTTCAACTGTATGTCCAATCCGGCCTCCTCCTGCCGGAAGAATTGCAGGTACTGGCCGGACTTCAACGGATTGAGTATATATTCGTTTATCCTGAGGAGCAGGAGCTTGTCCTGGCTGGTCCGGCCGGCCCCTGGCATTCGGATGCCCACGGGCATCTGCTGAGCGATCAGACGGGGCTTCCGGTGGTTCGGCTGGAGGATCTGGTGGTAGTATTTCGGCACACGCTCGAAAAGCCCGACGCCCGTTTCGGCTGTAATATCAATCCAACAGAAGAAGGCCTGCGACGACTTCGGCAGTATTTGGATCAGACGAAGGGCAAACCGCTTCGGCCCGGCCAGCAACAGCAGTGGCTGGCCGAATTACGAAATCGTCTGGGCCGACAAAAGATCGAAGTCAATGGTCTAGACCCTCGTACCCGCACCGCTCGGATCTTGGTGGAAGCCGATTATCACATGAAACTGATCGGCATGGGCCTGGCCGAGCCGGTGCCCGGCCTGCGAAGTTATCTGGATTTGATCGAAGTGCCCAAGGGCATGGCCCCGCCGCCTATGGAGGTACTGCGCTGGTGGTTTACCTTGCACTATGAGGCGGTCCTAGCAAGCCCGGATCGGCTGGCCTATCACCTCCAGGGTCAGGGCATTCGGGTCTTAAGCGAAAACGAACTGTTGACGGCCGAAGGCCGACGGGTGCATACCGGACAGGCCGAGCCGACCAATCGCCTATTTGCCAAACTGTTTACCGAACATCTGGAAGACCTGGCCCGGAAATATCCAGTCTATGGTGAACTTAGGAACATTGCCGATCTGGCCGTCGTAGCTGCCCTGATCCGCAACGAACGGCTTGCCGAGCAAGTTGGCTGGAAAGCCCGCTATTTTCTCGATCCGGCAGGATACCCAGTGTCGCTTGGCCCGGCGCCGACCGAAGTCGAAAGCGTCGTCAATAGCCGAGAGTTCAACCGCCGTTATATCTTGGCAGGCGTTAGCGGCGGCGTGTGGATCAACCCGGCCGAGCTGCTAAAACCCGGCTCGCTGCCGCACGATTACACCGGCAAGACCAACCGCCAGCATACCGCTGCCGTTCCCCCGCCCCAACTGCCGGTGGAAAGCTGGTGGTGGGATTAGTTTTTCCCACGGCCCCGGCCCCCCTCCCCTCTGCCCTCCGCTCTTTAACTCCATCCCCACCGCTCTTTTTGTCATCCCCGCGCAAGCGGGAATCCAGAAAAAAATCCCCTCTCCCCACTGCGGGAGAGGGCGGCCGGGCACTCGCCCGGCCGGGTGAGGGGGCCCTTTCTCCGAAACCAGACAGCAGAGGGCCGAAGGCAGAGGGCAGTAGGAAGTAGGGAACAAGGGAGAGTTGAGAGGTGGAAGCCAGAACATAGAGCCGCGTCTTGTAAGGAAATGATTTTGATTCCCCCTCACCCGGCGTCGCCTTCGGCTCCGCCGGCCTCTCCCACGGAGGGGAGAGGCGTGATCTTTTTCCCTCTGCCCTCTGCCTTCTGCCCTTTAACCCCTCTCCCCACCGCGGGAGAGGGTGGCTTGGCCTTCAGGCCAGCCTCGGCCAGGTCCACGGCGGCGCGCATCCCGCCGACGCCGCCACCGACGACAAGAACAGACGATGCGGGGTAGTATGGAATTGCCATGCTCATACAACGGGGCCTGGATCCCTGCTTGCGCAGGGATGACAGCAAGACCAACCGAAGGCGGAGGGCAGAGGGCAGAGGAAAAAAGAGCACGCCTCTCCCCAACGTGGGATAGGCCGGCGG
>JANXAQ010000334.1 GCA_025062105.1 Thermoguttaceae bacterium | reverse complement strand
GGGTCCCGCAGGCGGCATTGCCGAAGGCAATACAAGGCCTCTCCCGCGGTAGGGAGAGGCAGTTTGGCCGCTCGGCAGAAAGGTTACCAAACTCACAACCCCGATCTACCAATGATTCCCCTTTCGGAACCACCAGAAGAGAATCCGCCAATGGCAACTAGTTTCCATTATAATTTCCGGCGGGTGGAACCGGCGCGGAAAAGGAATGTCGTTTTGCGCTATTTTTGTATCGTTTTGCGCCTTTGCCGCAGCCAGCCGAAATCGCCCCAAACGGACTCTCCGACAGCCGTCGGGTTGGTAATACTTCAGCCGGTTGAAGTAACCGTCTGCTTTTAGGCGGAAAAAAGCCCTGGAACAGTTCAGT
This sequence comes from Thermoguttaceae bacterium, assembly GCA_025062105.1. Lineage (GTDB taxonomy): Bacteria > Planctomycetota > Planctomycetia > Pirellulales > Thermoguttaceae > JANXAQ01. Next base: position 6,616 of record JANXAQ010000334.1, on the reverse strand, counting down.
TGAGAGGAAGGGAGTTTATTTTTGGTCTAAAAGGTACCCTACAGTGTCATTCCAGCGCAAGCGGCGGTCCAGGCTTGTTCCCGCGCAAGCGGGAATCTAGATTTTTTCTCCGATGTTTCGGGGAACTGGATCCCTGCTTGCGCAGGGATGACAGACGGGTTCATTCGGCTGAAGTGTTACTTGGGTTGTAAAAGCTCGGCGTTTAGAAAACAGTTGCTCCCCAAAGGATAGGATTTATAATAACCCTAGGCATGAGAAGAGATTCCGGAAAAAATCTTAACCTACCTGGGAGGAAGTTTATGAGACTGGCCGGGGTGTTTTGCACGCTAGGATTGGGGGCCGTTGGGACGGCGAGCGTTTTGGGCGCTGATATGGGGCCGTCCGCGCCGCAGAGGCCGTCGGCGATCGCCTCGGTAGAACCCTCTGGCCGGTCGGCCAAGGTGTTGGAGGCGGCGTTGGCTAGGCCGATCATCGGTTCGACCATCCCACTGGCCGAAGTACAGCGGTTTTGCGAGGCCAGGGTGCCGAGAATGAAAACCTATAAAACCCTCCAAGAGTGGCAGGCCGACGCCGAACGAATCCGCACCGAACTTTTCGAGCGGGTGGTGTTCCGGGGCAAGGCTGCCCAGTGGCGGCAATCGCCTTGTCGGGTGGAATGGCTCGGCCAGATCGAAGGCGGACCCGGTTACCGGATCAAAACGCTCCGGTACGAGGCCCTGCCTGGCATGTGGATTCCCGCCCTTTTGTATGAACCGGAAAAGTTGGAAGGCAAAGTACCGGCCATCCTGAACGTCAACGGCCATGTCGGGCCGGTGGGCAAGGCGTATGTACCGAAACAAATCCGGTGCATCAACCAGGCCAAGCGGGGCATGTTGGCCCTGAACGTCGAGTGGCTCGGTATGGGGCAGTTGAGTGGGGGCGGTTTCGTCCACTCTCGCATGAATCAGTTGGACCTGTGCGGTACGAGCGGCTTGGCCCCATTTTATCTGGCTATGAGCCGAGCGATCGACCTGCTGCTGAAACTGGAACATACCGATCCGGAGCGGATCGCAGTAACCGGGTTATCCGGCGGCGGTTGGCAGACGATTTATATTAGTTCTCTGGACACGCGGGTGAAACTGGCCAATCCGGTGGCCGGCTATTCCAGCTTCTTAACTCGGATCTATCACTTCAAAGACCTGGGCGATTCGGAGCAGACACCCTGCGATATGGCCACCGTGGCCGACTACACCCATCTGACAGCCCTGATGGCCCCCAGACCGCTCCTTTTAACCTACAATTCCAAGGACGATTGCTGTTTTGAGTCTGGCTATGCACTGGAGCCGCTGGTCCAGGCGGCCAAACCGATCTATGAACTATTTGGCAAACCGGAACGCCTCCGAAGCCACGTCAACCACGATCCCGGCACCCATAACTACGAACTGGACAACCGGCAGGCGTTCTACCGGATGCTGAAGGATTTCTTTTATGCAGAGGACGCCCAGTTCGACCCGAAGGAAATCCCCTCGGACAAAGAAGTGAAAAAGCCGGAGGAACTCCAAGTCCCATTGCCGCCGAAAAATGAAGATTTTAACACGTTGGCTCTTGGCCTGGCCAAGGAGCTGCCCCGGCAACCGGATTTGCCCAAGGAAAAGGCGGCCGCCCTGGACTGGCAAACCAAACGCCGCCCGGTGCTCCGGCAAATCGTGCGTATGAAGGACTATCCAGTTCAAGCCCTACAAGACGCTGCGGAAGAAAAAGAGGGCCTCAAGATCACCTACTGGAAACTCCAAATGGGCGCTGATTGGACCGTGCCGGCCGTAGAACTGGTCCAAGGCCAGCCCAAACAGACGGCCATTTTAGTCTCGGAAAAGGGCCGAAAGGCCCTGGTCGAGGAGGCGGCCCAGTTGCTAAAAGACGGCTACCGAGTGCTGGCGCTGGACCCATTTTATTTTGGCGAGTCGCAAACCCCGAGCCATCAGTATTTGTTTGCTTTGCTGACGGCTTGTGTGGGCGAACGTCCGCTGGGTTTACAGGCGTCGCAGGTAGCGGCGGCTGCCCGATGGGCTGTAGAAAAATTCCAAACAGGCCCAGTGCATGTAGCGGCCATCGGCCCCCGGAGTAGCACTGTTGCTCTGGTAGCGGCCGCCCTGGAAGAAAAGGCCATCGGCTCGGTGGAACTGAACGACGCTCTAGGAAGTCTCAAAGAAGTGCTCGAGAAAAACTGGTCGGTCGAACAGGCGCCGGAGATGTTCTGCTTTGGGCTGTTGGAAGAATTCGACATTCGGCAGTTGGCGGCCTTGGTGGCACCTCGGCTGGTGCGATTCCGACAACCCAGCGACCGGGCCAAAATGGAATTGGCCGACCTAACCGATTGGTACCGCTTGCGAGATGCCCAGTGTAACCCCCTTACTCAGTAGGAATGTGGTAACAATTCCCCGGAATGGGGAACTGGCCATTGCTCCCAGCCCCTCAGAGAGTGTCATCCCTGTAAAAGCAGGGATCCAGTGTAAAAACTGGTAACACTTCAGCCAAATGGAGTGAGCTTATTTTTCCCTCTCCTCTGGCGGGATAGGGGAGGGTGAGGAGCAAATGATACGCACAGGTGGCCTTTTGCTATCTCACCCGGCTTGGCCTCTGGCCAAGCCGGCCGCTCCCGCGGTGCATTGGTATCTACACATCTTTTCGGACCCACAATCTGTTGGGGTAAATTGTTCGGCAAGGCCACCGCATCTTCTAGGAGAAAGCCGTTCTGTAGATACCAATGGCGGGAGGGCAAGGGAATTTTTGGATTTCCGCCTATGCGGGAATGACACTCGGAGGCGCTCTGCCTAAAACCGGGATTCTACTGCATTGGGCTTAAGTGTTACAATGTTCCGAAAAATTTTCCCCATGCTTGACAACGCCGGCGGGGGGGTGAATATACTACAAAGGAACGTGGTAGGTGTTTGTTAGTCCTCTAGGGCTTTGCTGGCGGGCGCCGCCTGCCTTTAAAGTCCAAGTTGGCTAACCCCGGAAGTGTGCAGAGGTTCCTTACGGAAGATAGTTATTCGGTGTTTTTCAGTCCTTCTGGAGTTTACTGACGGTTTTAGCTTGCCGAGGTACAAGGGGGCTAAAAACCGAAATTGTACGCAAGTTCCGATAGACAGTGACCAGCATTCGGAAAGGAGATGCGTATGTGGGATCCGATCGGTCCGGAAGATTTTGATCACCAAGATTTTGATGATTCCCCGATGGCAGAAAAGGAGGAAGCGGGATTGGGGGCCTGGGAGCTAGGGGCGATGCACCAGCCGGCTGAGGCGATCTGGAGTAGCTCAGCGGGGGAAGATCTTCCTGGCCAGGAGGATTTTTTTAGCTTTTTGGAAATCAATCCCATGCCTGGCGGGTTTGACATCCATCAACTGGCCCAACCGCATACCGATCCGGATTTTCTGGCGGACATTCTCGATTCTTTGGCCTTGTCGGTTCGGGACGTGCAGTTGCCCCCCCTGGTTGACCATGCAAGCAGGCGGTGTCATCGGCACGCCGGAGCAGGATGCCCAATTCTGGCAGATGCAGACGACTGGCTTTACCTGCGCTGTGCAGGCGCAGCGGGGTATCATTGAGGCTTTTACTGGCAGGCACGTTTCGGAAGCAGAATTGGTGTATCATGCCACGGCCAACGGTTGGCTGACCGACCAGGGAACGCACCCGGAAGATGTCGGCAAACTGCTAGAGTTGTATGGTGTGCCTTGCCACTGCCGGTTGGGGGCAACCATCGAAGAGCTGATTGGGGAGCTAGCCCTGGGCCGAAAGGTCATCGTCGGCGTCGATGCCGATGAGTTGTGGACAAATTCTCCGCTGAACGACTTTTTCGACCAGGCGGCCGACCATGCCATCTGGGTAACCGGCATCGATCTGAGGGATCCGGCCCATCCGAAGGTGATTATCAACGATTCGGGCGATCCGACCGGCGCCGGCAAGGCGTACGACTTATCCCTTTTCATTGATGCTTGGGAGGATAGCGGTTTCCATTACGTGGCCACCGATTCACCCCCGCCGGATATGTCGTTTGCTCTGGATGACGGCTTTGACCCGATCCAAGGGTTTTTCAAGCCCATTGTGGAGTATTTCAGCAATATCTTTTCCGATTTTCGCAACGCCTTGGAGCTTCAGGTAGCTGATTCTCGATCTACTGCTATCCCGGAACTCGGCGCCCTGTTTACCGATACGGCGATTCGGAGTTTTGTCAACAGTCTGTCGGACAGTCCGCTGACGGCGATGAACCAGTCATCGGTAGATTTATTGTTTCGTGCTATTTGAAGAGGACGGTCATGCCTGACCTGATGAAAAAATCGGATGTCTTGCAGATAGCGGGCCGTTTTCTGGAACTTGCCGACCGATTGGGCGAAAAGTCGGCTGCTGCTCGTCTCCGGCCGCAGATAGCGCAATATCAGCTGGGCTTATTCCGTCTTGTCGTTGTCGGTGAGATCAAGAAGGGCAAGTCCGCTTTTATCAATGCCCTATTGGGCGAGCCGAACCTGTTGCCCATCTCCAGCGATGTGGCCACTTCGACCGTCTATAAGATCATGTAGGGCGAGCGGAAGCGGATCAAGGTTTTTTTCTTGCCCGATTCTCAGGCCCAGGCCAATGCCTCGCCTCCGCCGCCAATCGAAATCCAGCCGGAACAATTGTCTGACTACGGCACCGAAGACGGCAATCCGAATAATTCCAAACGAGTGGATTTTATCGGCATCCAGTTGCCTCATCCGCTGCTGCAATCGGGGGTGGTTATTGTTGATACGCCGGGGCTTGGGGGGCTATTTGCCAAGCATCGGGAGATCACCTGGCGCTATGTGCCCAATGCGGATGCCGTCTTTTTTGTGCTCGATTCGGTTGAATCCGTCATCAGTCAGGCGGAGGTGGACATGCTGATGAAACTGCGGGAACGGAATCCGCTGATCTTTTTTGTTCAGACCAAAATCGACGCGGTCGAGCAGGTCCAGTGGCAGCGATGGAAAGAGCGGAATCTGCAAGTGATTTCCGAGAAATTGGGGGTCCCGGCCGACAAGCTTATTTACTTTCCGGTCAGTGCTAAGCTTAAGCAAGTAGCCGACGCCACCCATTCGCTAAAGCACCTGGAGCGAAGCGGCTTTTTGCCGGTGCTCCGTTTTCTCCAGGATGGCTTGATCGCCCGTAAGGAGGACCAGATGGGGCGTCGGCTTTTGTCGGCCGTTGCCACGGAGGCAGCCAACTTGCGCCGCAAATTGGCCGAAAACCTCCACATCGCCACTGCGGAATCCAAAGAGCGCCTGGCCCAACTGGAGCAATCCCTCCAGCAAACCAAAACCCAATACGACCAATGGAAAACCCAGCACCTACCGCAAATCATGGATTGTTTTTCAGAGCAGCTGGAACATATCCGCCGCACCTGCCGAGATAAGCTCCAACAAGAGTTGGACCCCTCGCCCTACGGCCAGTTGGTTTCCGGCCTGCTCGAAGGGCTTCGGGCCAAGACGATCGACCTCAGCCGGCTCCAAGAGGAAGCCCAACTGGTGCTCAACGAGTGCCTGGATCGCTGCTGCCAGATAGCTTCCGGGGTATCCCAGCAGTACCACCAACAGATGCAGAAGGCCCTTGAGGAGCTGTCGGAGGAATTGGGTAAAAGTCTTTCGAAGCATCTACCTACCCAACAGGAACCAAGCGAAACCAGGTTCCCACATTTGGCTCTACAGAGCTTGGAGGTAAAGCTGAACCGGTGGGAGGAGGCTCGCGGGGCATTGTACGGCGGCATGGCCGGAGGCATGGTCGCTCATATTGCTACCTACCTGATGGCACTGGTAGCTCCCCCACTGATCATGGCTGGACCCTTAGCCTATATCGTTGGTGTGGCACTGGGTGCCTTGAAAACCAGCCGAGGTCTCCAAGAGCGCCGTCAAGAAGAGGCCCGCATGAAGATCCAAAATTGCCTGTGTGATTTTGTCCGGCGGTATCAACTGAATGCCCTTTCCGAATTTGATCAGCGGGTTTCCCGATCACAGCGCCACATTCGCCGAATCATCCAGCAGGTCCTTCAAGATCAAGAACAAGAAATTTCTACGAAACTGCAGACCATTGCCCAGCAGCGCAGCCAGTCCCAACAAGAAATCCAACAGAAGGCGGAGACCCTTCGTCAGCAGGTGCAGCAGACCGACCAGATCTTGCAGGCCATTGCTCGACTGGTGCCTGCGCCGTCTGGCCGGTAATCAGCTCCTGGGGTTGGAAGCGGCCGCCTGATCCGGCGTTGGCATTTCTGCCTCAACTGGAATCCTATATCCTTTCTGGCCGTCGCTGGACAACGAGGTTCCGGAGCACGCCAGCTCAGGGAGCTTCCTATTGACATCCCTGCGCAAGCGGGGATCCAGAAACACCCTCTCCCCTCTGCGGCAGAGGGGCCTTTCATCGTCATTCCCGCGCAAGCGGGAATCCAGAATAAACCCCTCTCCCCTCCGCTTTCTCCCCTCTCCCCTCTGCGGGAGAGGGTGGCCCGGCGGTAGCCGGGCCGGGTGAGGGGGAACCCCTCTCCCCTCCGCTCTTTCTCCCCTCTCCCCACTGCGGGAGAGGGTGGCATTGCCTTCGGCGATGTCGGGTGAGGGGGATTCCCTCTCCCCAGGGGCGG
>JANXAQ010000333.1 GCA_025062105.1 Thermoguttaceae bacterium | reverse complement strand
CGCACCCGTTGGACGGTTGGCAAGAATTCCAAGCGCTGCAGCATGCGTTCTAGGTCGGGAAGCGGCGCCGGAGCCAAGGCCAGGTAGTTGCCTAGGGCGTCGATCACCTCTTGGGGCCTTGGCAGATCGGTAGGCCAGGGGATTTTGTGTTCAGGTACCTCCTTCTGGCACCTTCCGCAGAACCAAACCATTTCGAGCCGTCGTTTGTCCAGGGGGGTATCGGGCGGATCGTGCGCGGGTGTTCGGAAAAGCCAACGTTGGCAGGCTGGACATCGGGGAGTTTCCTGCCAGACTGGGGGCGTTTGCCCTTGGGAAAATCCTTTCGCTTTCATTGCACACACTCCTTTGAAGAACCAGGGAAACATCCGTTTTCCCATCAGCACCGCGCTGAGGGGCTATGCTCTTTCACAAAACCAGGTAGTCGGCATCTTGCTGGTCGGGCAATGGTTTTGCTCCGTTGGCAATCTGGCCTTGCCGGGCAGGCTTTGGGCCGACGGGGCAAGGCGTCGGGGCTGATTGCCCGAAGGGGCCAGCCGACTGGGCTATCTTTTCCCCGACGGGGCGAACTGCCCTCCAGACATCCGCCGGGGGAAAACCGGGGGCTGCAATGATCACTTGGGCCTTCCAGTCGGGCCAGTTAGCCGCCGGGGGAACACGCTCATCACATTCCTCTGGGCTGATGTCCGAAGCGCCAGAGAGATTCCCTAGGGGGGGCCGCTGGGGCTGATGTTGCTGGTGGTAGGGATGTTGGTAATGCTGGGGATGTTTCCGGGCCAAGCCGACTAGACCTATTAGGTGAAAGTGTGGAGGTTGCCGATGTTTCCGGGCCAAGCCGGGTAGATGGAGCAGATACTTGGCCGCCGGAGGTCGTAGGGGCAGAAGGATGGGGCTGGCCAGCCAACCGGGCCAGTAGGGCCAGCAGGGCCTCCCGTTGCTGGGCGTTTAGAGATTGCCATAGGGAAATTAGTTCAGGTAGGAGATTGGATTCGTGGGGAGGAGGAATCGAACCGGGTTTGTGAACAAAAATTTCTACAGCGCTTGCAGAGTGAGATTTTTCTAAGTTGTGATTTCGTAAGGAGGTTACGTCAAAATTTTCGATTCCCATCACTCCAATAAGTCCTTATGCAGTAAGGACTTACGACAAGAAAGAGGTTGCACAACCTGGAAATCTGGAAGGACTTCCGACGCAAGTTTCTCTATCTTGCCAGAACATACGTCCACCTGCTGCGCCGCATTTTGCACCGATTCCTGCGCCGTCTCTTGGACCCTCCAAACTTCTCTGAGAAGGCTCTTAATAATAGCCTCTCTTCTGGCGACTTCAATCGTTCCTCTTACTAGGTATCTGCAAACCTCTCTAAGAAACCTCTTGAAAGGAGCCTTCCCTGCTCATCAGGTAGTGCTCTCTTACTATCTTGATCCTATTGCCTGCCCGGTTAAGGAACCTCTGCAAAATCCTGAACGTATAGTGAACTTTGTGAACTTTTGATTCTCTAGCCGTTCGGTTGTCCTACTTGAATACCTACTATCTGTTGGCTGCTAGCAATGCTAGCAACCCTATATGTTGGGTTAGAGGGAGGCCAAGCCAAAATGGTATAAAAATATCCCCTTTGAATTATGCAGAGGTTCCTTAATTACATGTTCCGGGTATCCCAGCCGGATTAAGTCGGTAAGGAAACTTCCTCGGATAGAATGCCAAAGTCGGGGCCAAGGGCTGAAACCTGCCAGGCAGCCTGCGGCGATACCTGACGAGTCCGAGCCTGATCGACTGTCGGACGTGCGGCAAAGGAAGCTAGCTGCGACCCACTACCAGGGCGCTTCCATGGGGCTGCGTTGGGCTGCAGCCGCCTTCGTGGACACGGAGAAGCCCTACCGGCCGATCATAGCCTACGAGCATCACTGGGGTCTGAAGTGCCTCTTGGATGAGCCTGCCGACCAAAAGACGATTGTCAAGATAGGGAGGGCCGGATAAGCTGCAATCCACCGGGTGCCCCTATCCACCTTCAACTGCCTCTGGCACATCTTCTCGTGGTCTTCCGCATCGCCCTTGCCAAGGGCCATTAGTATCTACACCTCTGCAAGGGCACAGGGCCGGAGGGAGAAGAAACCGGCAACCTGGGCAACCGTGCTCGCCTCTGGCCGCCGCGGGCTCGTTGTTATCCCGAAGTGGAAGTTCTGTGGAAGTGTGGTCCGATAAAATAGGCAATATAGACAATATGCATAAGGAAATTATATTAAAGAGCAATCATTTGGCTCTAAAGAGCATTTTTCCTATATTTCCCAAATTTCCCAAATCCACTGGTCCATCGGTTCCAAATCCCGTTTGGTACCTATCCAGCCTCAGTAGGAGGCTTGGGATGGCCGCTGTGGCCACCAAAGATGTGTATCACAGCGAGCCACCGCGGGAGAGGCCGGCCTCGGCAAAGCCCAGGCCGGCTGAGGGGGCCTAAAACCACCGGAACCTAGAGGATAGGCCTTTGCCAACCTTAATAGCCTGGCACCTTGATCAGTTCTCCGATTTGTGTAAATACCAATGGCCAAGATCCCGTGTGGTGAAGAATCGGCTCACTTATGGATTTGCAGATCGGGCAGGAGTTCTTGCAGGCCTTTTAAACCGGCATCAGTCACCTTAGTGGATTTCACATCCAGGTGTCGAAGCGATGTGAGCTTAGATAGATGTTTGAGCCCCTCATCGCTGATTCTTGTGTTCGCCAAGCTTAACCGCCGCAGCATTCTCAGCGGCGTGAGGTTCGCGAGTTCGGCATCCGTCACGTTGGTATCAGCCAACCAAAGCCACTCCAACTCGGTAAGCGAGCCAAGCTCCGCCATAAGGCCATTCGGCAAAACCTTACCGCTCAGATTGACAATTTTGACCCCACCGCTATCATTCAGTGCCACGAACGCACCAAGCGCCCTGAGCTTTGTTACGAACTCGGTCTCATAGTCCTCAGATCGCCATTCCAACGGCAATAGCTCGAAAACCTTCACACGAAATTCTGGTAGTTCATCTGGCGAAACATCTCGCAATTGGGGCCACCGTTTGGCGACTTCAGCATGGAACTGGGCCTTCTTCTCCTTATCCTCATACGCCAAGCTCAACCTCAACATATCTCCAACGGATAGCAGTGGTTGATAGGTGGCTTTTCCCACGACATGTGGGCGGAGCAAGTACCGGCTTTTTCCTGCGAGTTCCACAGGACCCTCCGTGGCTCCCCAGAGAACCATTCCGGACCTGAGAATCAGAATTGGGGAGACTTCCTCCTTTAGCGTGTCCGAAGAGGACGGCACGAGGTCAAGTTTCGGAACTAATAGTTGTAGCTTTGGCAGTCTCTCTCTCATCAAGCCTAGCTTGCCTATATGATCGACGGGTATCCGGGCGCGATCAGTGATGATTCGAACGGTCCCTTCACGGGGGCCAGGCTCCACCCATATGACAGAATGGGGTGGAGGCGGTTTATCGGTCGAGGCGATCTCGGCACCTTCCGCCGCTGTTGGAAGCTTGTCAAAAGTAGCTTCCCACTTCGAAACGCGAACCAACCTCGCCAGCAGATCTCCTTCAACGACCATATCCCCGTTGTGTTGAGCCACAGCAACGACCTCATCTTGAGCCACATTCATAAACTTGCCATATGGCCCAATTCGGTACGTGCCAGGCTCGAGTTGAAGCTTCGTCTTCTTTTGTCGGTCTCGGTATCCAATATTAACGGAGCTCTTGACCTTCCAAAGCGCACCGGGCAAAAAAGTAGCTGAGAGATCTGTGCTTTTGCGAAAGAAATCTACCGAGACCGCGAAAATACCTTTCACTACTATGACGTCATCCTCCTTACCCGCTGGCTCCACCTCCACAAAGACAGGAAACATCTCCGCGCGGTAATACGCTGTTGGGTCGAAAAGTGCCTTCTTGTCTTTCAAGAAGTCTGGAGGTATGCATACAGCTTCCCCACGTGCCTGCATTACCGTCGCTGTATCGGGGCTCGGATCGCCGGCCTTCCTGAAAAGTTTCACAACATTTAGGGAGCTTATTTGCGCCTCGAACTTCAGATTGCCGTGTTCAGAGCTAAATTGGCCCAAATGTGGCTCTCCGGCAGCGACCTGCATGATAGGAACGGCCCCTAATGCGGCCACGAAGGCAAACAGGTTCGAACGAACTCCCCACATGCCGTTTCTCCTTTGGAACCTCTTGGCTCTGTTGAAACCGGTTTCCGGTCGGAGGCCTAACCCCACCAAAACTGGACCAAAACCGACCAGCATAGGCAAAACCTCCCTACGCTGCGGACAACCTTTCCACAGAAACGAACCTCTTCATAATTCTGGTTTTTAGCTCGACTTTTGCCATTTTCCCTAACTTGGTTTGCTTCCAGCAGTTAAGATGAAACCTCTCTTTATTCACATAATTTCGTAACTCCAATAGTTACAAGGACTTAGTGTATTCCACCTCCAGGGCGAGGTCCAAAATGGCAAAAGTCGAGCTTAGAACTCAATTAACTCGGTACATTTTGCAAGCAGGTTTAAACCCTTGGCCGAAGCTTTGGATAGCCATCCGGCAAAGCTGGGCTATTGAGCTTGAGAAAATTTCCCTCGCAGGTCGCCCCCACGAATACGAATCAATTTCTGCGGGCGATTGTCGAAAGGAGCTTGTAAGAGAATTGTTTTTGCCTGTAGCAACGCCCCGGGGTAGGCATAACAAAGAGATTGGCAAACGGCATTATTGGCGGGTAACTGAAGAGGACTTCAAGAGGACAGTAGGCAGGAAGGGGGGCGGAACTGTGTCTTTGTTCAGCGGCGCAAATTCCGGCGCACTGGAGGCGCAAACGGCAGCGCAGCAGGCGGATGTAGGCGTTGGCAGGATAGAGAAAAAAACGGCGCAAACCTTTGAGGATTACCAGGTTGCGCCGTTTATTGCAAGAGCTTGCGATTCAGTGTACAATTGTGAGTGGGCGCATGAGGATTCGAACCTCAGACCTCGTCCTTATCAGGGACGCGCTCTAACCAACTGAGCTATGCGCCCAGACGCAGTTAAGGATCCGGAAATCCTGTAATGTGTTAGAGTATGTGGGACGCCTCCAATCTGTTGAGTAGGGGCAAATTGTGCACGCGTTGGCTCTGAATGGTTGCTCTGGTAAGAACCTATTCTCGGAACAAGCAATACAGGACAGATTCTTTTGCAGAGTCGAAGCGGTCATGCAGATTCTGTTTTTTCAAGATCTTTATAGGTAAGACTTCGGCTAACTGAAGGGGGTTTATTAATCCGGAAGGTATCCTGCGTTGGGAATCCCGTCCACCGGGAGTCCAAAATTTTTCTCTTCACGGTGTTGCTGAATGGGGTGCCTCCTTTCGGGAGGATAACAAGCTCACCTTCTCCATTCAGCTGAACTAGTACTTCTTATTGTAATATACTTATTTGGCAACCGTAAAGCGGGGTGTAGGAGAAGGGGCTGTTTTTATGGAGGATTAGGGGATTTGGGGAAGATGGGGTAGCTCCTGCGCCTAGCACAGCCCGACTCTCCCAATGCTAGGTCTACCAGGCCAACAGTCTCTTTATTCCAGGGGCCAAGAGTTGGTCCAAGCAGTTAAAATGCCCTATCTCCCATGGCTAGGTAAAAAGTTTTTTCGATGGGTGGTGTTGGGGAAAGCGAGTGGCTGAAAACCGAATGCTATCTTCTCTATTTTATCTATTTTGTCTAATTGACTAACAGAATACCAGCCAGCCCCGAACTGCTCGCTGTTATACACATTTTTGGGGGGGTATTTCCCATTCTAATGGCAGCAAATGATCACCTCAAACAGGGGGATAATGAACCTTTCTAAAGAAGCTAATTGTTACTTTGGAGAAATCGTACCGAAAGATCGCTTTTCAAGAACAAAAAAAGTGCTTGGTTTCAAAGACTGTCTTGCTAGATCGCCTATTTTATCCATTCTACGTTGTTCAACGACCTTTTGGGGATTTGCCTAGAGTGAAGATCGAACGCTTCAAGGCCAACTTGGGTAGAACAGCCAGCCCCGAACCGGAGGGATTGATTTCCGTTCCTGAGAGCTTCCTGAAACTCGACGTTTACCATTTTCCCTAACCTTTTTTGTTTCCAGGAGTTACAACGAACTCACTTTTTGTTTATATGATTGCCTAAATGGAATAATGTTCGAGCATTTAGAGATGTCTCCCTCAGCAGGAGGCCAAGAGGGGCGAAAGTTGATCTCAAAGGATATCCCCCTTAATAGAGGAGGATTGGCCCGTTGTGGTTCTCTGGCAATTAATAAAATCACCCAGTCAATCTATTTTCCCTAATTTACCAAAAATAAAATTCTTTCCTCCCATTTCAGGAGAGCACTTTAGTGCAGAGGGAGGAGCCGGGGCGGCCCGAGCCAGTGGAGGAGTACTCCTGGTACTCTGGCGTGGGGCTGGTTAGAACCATGCGGCGGTAAAGCCGCCATCGACGTTGATGCAAGCACCGGTAAGAAAGCTACCGGCTTTCGGAGCGACCATCAAAAGCAAAGCGCCGATCAGCTCCTCAGGTTCGCCGAAGCGTTTCATTGGCGTGCCACGCATGATGTTTTCTATTCGTTCGGCGTCTAGGAGCCGGCGGTTTTGCTCGGCTGGGAAAAACCCAGGACACAGGCAGTTGACCCGCACCCCATGCGGCGCAAGATCCTGGGCGATATTTCGGGTTAGGCTCAGCACACCCGCCTTAGAAGCCGCATAGCCGAAGACCTTCGACAGCGGCAAGTGGGAGGTAACGCTGCCGATATTGACGATAGCCCCACCACCATGTTCGACCATATGTCGGCCAAAGATTTGACAAGCCAGGAAGGTGCCTTTGAGATTGATCGCCATGACCCGGTCCCATTGTTCTTCCGGATGGTCGAGGAATCGGCTGCCGAAATTGACACCGGCGGCATTGACCAAAATATGTACCCGGCCGGAGACCTTTTTTGCTTCTTCTAGGCAAGCTTCGATGGAGGCCCGACTGGTAACATCCACCAGGCAGTAGCTGGCCTTGCAGCCGAGCTGGTGAAGCTCTTCGACCCGGCGTTGGCAACCTTCGTCGGTAATGTCGGCTACGACCACATGGGCGCCTGCCTGGCCCAAGCCTCGGCAGAATGCGCCACCAAGCACCCCGGCTCCGCCAATCACCACGGCCACCTGACCATCCAGACCAAATAGTTCTTTTAAATATTCCGCAGACATAATGGATTCTCCTCAGCAAGATTAGCAGCTTGAACCCAAGTTGATTCTGGGAGGGAAAGAGTTTCGATATCGTTTTTGGGCGGCGAGAGATCTCCGCTAACAGGACCTCTCCGCTGCCAGCCTCCTCACCTGGCTAACCTGACAGTTGGCCGGCCTTTCCCGCGCCGCTGGGGAGAGGCGATGAGCAAAGGAGCAGGACAACGAAGCCTGGATTCCCGCTTACGCAGGAATGACACCCCCCCTCAGCCGGGCCGCCTTGGTACCGGAACACCCTTTTTCCGCAGTGGGGAGAGGTGGAAGCCCCCTCAGCAGCTTGGCCTTTGGCAAGCCTCCCTCTCCTGCGGTGGAGCGTGGGGTTTCTGGATCCCTGCTTGCGCAGGGACGACAAAGGGCAGCCTTCTTCGCTTCGGTCGGGTCCTTTCACCCGGCCTGGCTAGCCCCGGGCCCCTCTCCCGCGGAGGCTCGCTGTTATACACA
>JANXAQ010000306.1 GCA_025062105.1 Thermoguttaceae bacterium | reverse complement strand
AAACAGCTCGGTCTGGCCTTCCATAATTACCATAGTGCGTTTAACACCTTCCCGTTGGGTTATGGGCCGATGGTGGTGGCTTATGGTTCTGGCGGGAGTCAGCCGCCTGGGTGCGGCGGCGGCGAATGGGCCTGGCCCCTTCGACTTTGGCCCTACATGGAACAGGTGGCTCTGGCCCAGAATATTCCCTGGCATATCAACTACGCTGGCCATCCGCACGCCGACTATCGCCACATCACCGGCGCTCAGATCGCTACCTTTCAATGCCCCTCCGATCCCGGCGCTCCAAAACCCTGGAATGATGACGGCAGTTGTTACACGGCAGATCCAAATTGGAAATACGGCCGGATGTCCTACGGCGGCAATTTCGGCATCGGGCCGCAAGAAGGTCCGATCGTCTCCGCCGCCAATCTGACCACCCGCACTTCCGATCAACGTATCCGGGGCGTTTTAAGCTACAACTGGGGCGCCCGATTCCAGGACATTACCGACGGTACCTCCAATACGCTGCTGATGAGCGAACTGATCGTTGGGGTTGGCTGCACCATCCGCGGCACGCACACCTACGACGAAGGCCCCCTGTACATGCACGACTATAGCCCTAATGACCGCACACCGGATCAGGTGCGCTGGTGCAGTAGCCAGGACAAGGTTTCCCAACGGGCGCCATGCATCCAGATCTCCAAGCAGAACATGATGTTGCATACGTCGCGTAGTTACCATCCAGGCGGCGTGAACTCCTGTTTATGCGACGGGAGCGTGCGGTTTATCTCTGAAAATATCGCCCTACGCACCTGGCAGTACCTGGGCACGCCGGACGGCAGCGAAGTGATCCCCACCGGCGATTTCTAATCCTCCTTTGGTTTGCCAGGGAATGACAGGTTCCTCCGTTCCGGTGAAATGGTGGGCCTACTGCACTTTGGAGGCATCCACAGGGTAGCCGTCGCTGGAGGCGATCAGGCGTTGCCAGGTGAGAAACTTTTCCGGGGCGGAATCGAAACCGGGCTGATATTGGGCGCCGGTTTCGATAAAGTTGCTGATAAAATGAACGCTGCCGTCCGCATAGGCAACAAAAACACCGCCAGCATGACAACTGCGTGGGGCGGCCTGGCCAGAAGAAGAACCACCGGTCTCCAGAAAACAGCCCATGCAGTTGCGCTGCATCAGATCGCGGCCAGCGTCTCGAACTGCCTGGTCGCAATCAGCCAGGTCGTCGTCGCCGAAAGAGCAGCTATTCGGCCGGACTACGTAATTACAGCCGTGCAGACAAACGCCGCTAGAACCACACATGGCCATAGCCCAGGTACCCCGACGATCCGTTGGAACCAAGCCGGCCCGAAGTTCGGCTACCATAATCGTATTGCTGGTGCCATCGCGGATTTCCGAAAGGGTAACCGCTCGATTGATCTCCATGACGCCCCGCTGAAGATTATTATCCCAGTGGGTGGACCCTATATAGCCGTTGACCATATTGGCGCCGTAATTGCCCCTGGCCCAATTCCCGCCACTTAAAGAACACATCTGCCGATTGTAGCTATCGCTTGGGCACATCATGACCGAAAGCTGGGTACCGCGAAGCTGGGCGTGCACCGGATCGGAAATCGGCACACCGCGCTGAAAACTATTGTACAGTCCCATCTGTTCCAGATAGGGCAGGATGCAGATAACCCAATTTTCACGAAGCAGGCTGCCGTTCCAAGGCCCGGTTTCGCTCCCTAGCCTGGTAATAGCGGGCGGGAAGGATTTCATCGCCTGGTCGTAGTTGAGCAAGGCCAGGGCGATCTGTTTGAGGTTATTTTGGCACTGTGCCCGTCGGGCCGCCTCCCTGGCCGCCTGCACCGCCGGTAGTAACAGAGCAATCAAAATCCCAATAATGGTGATCACCACCAGGAGTTCCACTAATGTGAACGCATGTTTCCTTGCCCCCTGTGTTTTCCCAAAACCTGGCATCTCCCATCTCCTTCTGCAAAGCTAGGTACGTTGAAATACTTCAACCGAGGAAGAGCCGGAGCTGTGTTGGAGTAAAATGCCGTGTCGAATGCATCATTCTAGCGCAAGCGGCAGTCCTGTCTCCTTGGGCCTGCCTCCTGGGTAGTCCTTTTTCGGGAAGACCCTAGGAATCTCCTCCTTGTAGCCCGGATCCCTGCTTGCGCAGGGATGACAAGAGAGAGTCTCTCCTTTCGGCAGAAATGTTAAGATCCCTTTTTGATTTTCAGTTCAAAATAATTCCGGCCGCCCCTTTCTACAGTAACTTCCAAGGGTGTAGTGGATACATTCCAGTACTCCTTCGGAACCGCTGGAAGAGGCTTTTCCATGGCATCCACGGCGATCAGGGTTACTTTATGTCGGCCAATAATAGCGCCGTCGCCGAATTGATACGTGGTAAGTTCTGAGAAGGCGCCGTCCGGCTTAAGCAGGCCCTGGGCGGCTGTAGGATAGGCCTGGCCCACCGGCGCAGCATCTTGCGGTACAAAAGCAATCCGGATGGCAGCGGCCTTGATCTGCTCGGCCCGAACCGGCGTACCGTCCTCATAGATCACCTTGCCCTGCACCGGGGCTAACCGAAACGGCACCTCGCTGCCACAACCGACCCAAGCCCCTAAGATCAGTATCCCCAGCAGCCTCCTGAATACTCCGAACCTTCCCCTCTGAGCCATCCCTACCCTCCTTAGAACTTCTAACAAAATAAGGAACCTCTGCATAATTCCCGGTTTAAACCAACTGGGGCTTTTAGAGCAGGTTGGCAGACGGCAGCAAAGCCCAAGAGGACTAAAACACACCTACCACGCTCCCTCGTAGTATAATCACTCACCCCCCCGGCGATGTCAAGCATGAGGAAAAATTTTTCGGCAGGGGGAATTCCTAAACAAAAAACATCTTCGATTACCTATTAGGCCATAAAGAGTTAGGGCGGTTTATGCAGACAGGTTTGGGGGAGAATTATTCAGAGGGAACCTTTGCATAATTCAAAGGATATATTTTTATGCCATTTTGATTCCTATCACCTCTGACCCAATATATAGGGTTACTAGCATTGGTAGCACCCTACATATAGTAGGTGTTGGGATGGGGCGGCCAAATACCTACCGAATCAAAGGTTCCTAAAGTTCACTATATGTTCAAAGTTTTACAGAGGTTCCAGAGGATGTTTCCCAGAAGAAAGGACAACAATTTCCTTGATCTGGCATTTATTCAAAGGTTCCCTTAGCTCGACTCTTGCCGTTTTTGCTAAGTCCTTTTGTTTCCAGAAGTTACGTAGCAAACTCCATTTGTACATGCAATTTCCTAACTCTAATACCTACAAAGAGTTAGAACGTTGCACCTCCGGCCCAGGCTTAAAAATGGCAAAAGTCGAGCTTAGAGGGTATTAATACTCTCGGTTTCGGATTACGCCAGTTACTCCGGCTGATTCCAGATACCGGTTGTATTCTGCTTCTTGTTGCTGGAGGGTCCAACCCAGGCACTGTCCCATCCAACCGGCAACGGTCTGGGCGGTGTGAGCCGGGTCCGGCAGGTAGTAATGCCAACTGGTTCGCCGAATCATCAGGTCGTCCAGATGGCAGGTCCATTCGTGCTGGCAGAAATATTGGATAACTTCTGCCGAGACAGGCGGCGGCAGAATGCCAGTCCATCGGAGTTCCGCGTGCGATTCCAGAAGGGGCAGTTGGGCGGTTCGGCAAGGCGGCAAGCGATGGCCCCATTGGCGGCCCAGTTCCTCTAGGACCTCCTCGGCAATCAGTCGATAGGTGGTTAATTTGCCGCCGGCCACATCGATCCAACCCGGCTGCGGCGAGCGGATCAGATGCGCCCGGGAAATATCCGATGGCCCGCCTCGACCGGTATAAATCAACGGTCGAATACCAGCCCAATCGGCCAGAATATCCGAGGGGCTGAGTTTGGCGTCCGGGAAATACCGATTGGCCACCTCCAAGAGATACCTCACATCGTCTGGTTCCGTGCGCACCGCTTCGTTCGGGCCGGTGTAATCGGTATCCGTAGTGCCCAAGATAAGCCGATTGCCCCAAGGAATCAGAAACACAATCCGGCTCCCCTCGGCCAACACCACAGCCGGACTATTGCCAGAAAAAGAGGTCTCTGCTAGTGTTTTTGGACCAGCGCCGCATGGGGCCTGCTCTCCGCCTTCTGAATTGTCGGAGCCAGAACTATCTGCCGGTGGTTTTGGAGCGGTGGCCTGCGAAGCGCGGATTTCCAGCCGATGCCGGTCCAAGACCAAATGCACTCCCTTGGTGCGGCGCAGTCGGAGGGAGGACTGGGGCAGTTGTTCGGCCCAGGGACCGGTGGCATGGACAATAGCCCTGGCCGAAACTTCCACGCCCTGGCCGGTTAATTGATCCTCCACCTGTACCAGCCAGCCAGTGTTGGCCCGGCGGGCTTGAAGGACTTTCATATAATTGGCCAGAACTGCGCCGGCCCGATGGGCGCTGCGCAGGGTATCCAGGACCAACCGGGCGTCCTGGGTTAGAGCGTCGTAGTAGGCCACTCCGCCGGTAAGACCCTCGGAGCGAATGCCGGGCAGAATTTGCCGAACTTCCTCCGCCGAAAGCAGATGAGAAGGTCCCAGATTTCGGCCGCTGCAAAGAAGATCATACAATTTTACACCGATCCCCAATTGCCACCGTGGCCAACCAGATCGGCGGTAGGTAGGAAAGAGGAATTCCAGCGGCTGCGCCAAATGCGGGGCGATCCGATGCAGGATGCATTTTTCTCGGCTTGCCTGCCAGACTAGGCCAATCCGACCCTGGGCCAGGTAGCGAAGGCCGCCATGCAGAAGTCGGCTGGTTCGGCTGCTGGTGCCGAAGGCAAAATCATATTGTTCACACAGAGCCACTCGGAGTCCCCGCAGAGCAGCATCCCGAGCCACCCCGGCCCCGACAATCCCACCGCCAATGATCAAAAGATCATATTCACCAGCCGATAACTCTTGCTGGATCAACCGACGGCGCTGTTGCCACCTAGCCTCACTCATCCCTTTCCCTCCATGCAACCCTAACTAGCATACTAGCATCTCGGATTGGTGGAGACAAGGATACTTGCTCAGCCGAACCGGTCGGTTAGGTTAGTGCCTCTAACCAAATGAAAATCTAGATGGTTCTGAGGTGCTATCAGCACCTTGGGGAATGGTAAGAAAACTCATTTGTTAGAAGCTCTTAGTTCCCTTCGTAGCCTGAGGGTGAGGATGATTCGTTTCCTACTGAAGCATACATATATTCAAATGGAGGAAGGGTGCTTAATTCTCTTCCAATGCTGTCCAAGGTAAGATAGAATTTAGGAACCTCTGCCAAATACTGAACATGTAGGAAGTTATATGGACTTTTGATTATATATCCGTTTGGTTCTTCTAGCCGAACACCTAAATTTATTGGGTCCTAGCAATGCTGCAGCTCTATATGTTGTGTTAAAGGAAGGACGTCGAAAATGGTATAAAAATATCCCCCTTGAATTATCCAGAGATTCCTTTATTTACGGCAGCGGGCACGTGGGAACGAGGTTTTCTCTGTTTCTAGGGTTATGAGAAGGAAGCAAGATGAAGAAAAACCGGAACGAAAAGGAAATTTTTCGGAGGAAGTTGAGTCGGGACTGCTTGGTATGGGTGGTGTTAAGTTCATTAATCCTTGGCGGTTTAATGGCCGAAGAACGAAGTCGCTCGGCAGCAACAGAGGCCTTGGGCCTAAGAGAATCCCTCGGACCAGAAGGCAGTAACAGTATGTGGTTTGCCCCTGCATCTGGTTCAGAACCAACAACCGCCAAGCAAGAGGAACTAATCAGTTGGATGCAGGAGGATTGGCGGCGGCAGGAAGAGCGGTTGGGCGATCGGCTGGGCACCGTCAGCTCGCTTCGACGACTTCTCGAACGAGCCGAAAAGACCCTGGTTGCCACTGGTTGGTTACCGGAACCCATCCGTCAGGAGCGCCAAGAGCAAGTGGATCGGTGGCGTCGTCAGCTTCAACAATGCCGCCAAAAACAGGGTGGCCTGGAAGAAAAACAGATACCGGATAATGGTATTTCTTTGTATATAAATATCCGTTCTGCTCTGCGCCGATGGGTGCTGCAGGACGTACAGATCGGCCAGCAGCCGATCCTGTTTTTGAAAACCCGCCGCTTCGTTTGCCAGATGCTGCATGAATACGTAGGTAATTACTATAATGTGGCGGATTTAGCTGGCGGCGGAGTGTATCTGCTGCACCAGCCGGGCAAAAGCCTGCGGGTGGAGCCGCTAACCGAAGGCCGACTCCCCCGGGGGGCTTTTCAGACCTTGTCGTTGGACTACGAAGCCAAACGGGCCTATTTTGCTTTTGTACATGTACGGCCAGGTCCCCGGGATCGACCAGTGCAGCCGAATTGGCACATGCTCACCCAAAAGCCGCTGCCGCCGGAGTTTGATCACCTAGGTCCCCAGCGAGAGTGTTTCCATCTATATGAGTTGGACTTGGCAACTCGAGAGGTTCGGCAATTAACCTCCGGCCTGCATGATGACATCAGCCCCTGTCCTTTACCGGATGGAAATCTGGTGTTTTTATCTACACGGCGTGGCGGTTTTACCCGCTGTAACAATTGGTGGGAACCGCTGCCCACATATACACTACATCATTTGGATCGCCCAACCGGCCGGATCACCACCCTTTCGTTCCACGAAACGAATGAATGGCATCCGACGGTGCTTCATGATGGCCGGATCTGTTACAGTCGGTGGGATTATGTGGATCGTTCGGCAGCCCACTTTCATGGGCTATGGACCTGTATGCCCGATGGGACCGCCGCCCGGGCCCTGTTTGGTAATTACACCATGGCCATTAGTGCCTGTTACCAGCCCCGGCCGATTCCTGGCTCAGAGAAGATCGCTTTTATCGCCGGAGCGCATCATGCGATCGTGGGGGGCAGTTTGGTGCTGTTGGATCCACGGCGAGTGCGGTTGGATCCTCAGACCGGCGAAGACCAGTTCGATTGCCTGGAGGTGCTCACACCAGAGATCGAATTTCCAGAAACGCCGAACCAATGGCCAAAAGGCTATATGGTCAGTCCTTGGCCACTGGACGAAAACCGCTTTTTGGTCTGTTTTGGCTACGACCGCTTGCCAGGCAGCGGCTCAGGCAACGCCTTTGAAGAAGGCACCGGCCTGTACTACTTCGACCGATGGGGCAACTTGGAGCTATTGTATCGGGAGCGTGAAAAAGGTTACAGTCTGCTGGATCCGGTGCCATTGGCTCCCCGGCCGAAGCCACATACCTGGGCCAATGCACCCACCGGCACATCGACAAGTGGCGTGAGGGCGTCCGTTGGCCGGGAACCACCAGGCGGGGCCAAAATCGGAAGCACCGCCGAACCCTTGCCTGCCGCCGTTGCCTCGGCAGAATCCCTAGGCCCGGACGAAGCTTTGGTGTATGTCTATGATGTGCGGCGTAGTTTGCTGCCGCTGCCGCCTGGCCGACAGGTGGATCATCTACGCATTTTTCAGCTTTTCCCCAAAAGCACGCCGACAGCCAATGATCCGCGCATTGGCCATGCCAATGCGGAAAATGCTCGTGCTTTGTTGGGTACTGTGCCGGTGGAAGCGGATGGCTCAGCCTTTTTCCGCCTGCCGGCCCGAAAACCGCTTTATTTCCAACTGGTGGATCGTCAAGGCCGGGCCATCCAAGGAATGCGTACCACGGTCTATTTCCAGCCTGGAGAACAGGTCGGCTGCATCGGTTGCCATGAGCCGATGCACCAGACGCCGCCAGTTCGGGTGCCGTTGGCTTTGCAACGGCCGCCCTCGATCCTCCAGCCGGGTCCGCCGGGCAGCAAGCCTTTTAACTTTGTCCAGCTTATCCAACCGATTTTGGACCGGCATTGTGTGCGGTGCCATAGTGCCGAAGCGGTGGGCAGAGCAGCAGGCTGGCCTGGTGGGGAATCTGGCGGCCTAGCACCTGGAGACACCCCTGTTGCAAGAATCCGCTCTCAGGAGACATCTGCCCCGGATTCTGGGGCCTCTGTGAGTTCGTTCGGCATCTGGTCCCAGGTAGTCCTCACAGCGGCGGATCGGCCCAAGAAAGTTCTGCCCATCCTTACCGGCGAGCCAGAAGGCCATTTCACCAAGGCGTACAACCAGCTCCGGCCGTATCTGGCCTTCTTTGAATGGGGCGGGGCGAGCATCGACCAGATTGTAACCCGGCCTGGCCGTCTGGGGGCGGAGATGAGTCGGCTTTCTGCGCTCCTGGACGATCCGCTGCATCGGCAGGAGGTTCGACTTTCCGACCAAGAGCGGCGCACTATTTACCTCTGGCTGGACGCGAACGTACCTTTTTATGGCACGTACGATCGGCAGCAGCAGGCCGCCCAACGCCGGGGAGAAAACATTCCCCTGCCAGAACTCCAATAGCAATATTTTCACCGAAGGAAGCCACCTTCCTGTCATTCCCGCACAAGCGGGAATCCAGCTTTACCTTACCCGGCCTATCCCCCACAGGGGCACTGGTTATACCCATCGGTGGTGGCAACGACGCTCATACCGTTTCCTACCGAAGCTGGATGGCTACCAACCGTCCTGTGGAACCGATAAACAAGTCAATTTAGTGAATTTGGGGAATATAGAAAAATGTTCTTATTAGCCAACGGGTTGCTTTTTCCACAGCTTCTTTATGTATATTGTCTATATTACCCATTTTATTAAAAGAGACTTCCCCAGATGTTCCAGCTGATATATATAACACCGAGTGCCCCAAAGCATAGGCGGAGGAGCTGTACTGGGCGTGGCGTTTCTATCGGGCTGCCTTTCCGAGCCGTTAAGACTAATGGCCGAGAAGAACGATCCGCATAAGCCCGACGTGGTCCTAGGGAGTGCTTTCATCCGGCTGAAAGGTTTGCCAGCATTACAAGCCGGCTTTGGCCAATTCTTCCTGCAGGGCGGGCAGGCCTTGGTAGCGGGTGCGGAAATCGGTCAAGTAGGCGGGCCACTGTTTGGCGGTTCCGCACCGCCGCATCAACGAGCGGATTTTGCGGAGCAGTCGGCAGGCCTCGGCGTAGGAGGGACGGCTGTGCTGGGCCACCAACCGGTCCACACGGCGCCGGTAGATTTCTAGGGCGTCGGCTGGATAGAGCCGTTCGGCCGCCTGGGCTATCTGGAGCTCCCAACTTTCCAGGGCATCGGCTGGATGGGTTTGGGCTAAAGCCAAGGCCCGGGCCAGTTCCTTTTCTTCCAGAAAAATCCGAGCCAAGAGCCCCCATTGGCTGGTTTGTTCCAAATGGGCCAACAACCGGCTCCGCACGCATTCCCATCGGCCTACCGAGCTGGCAGCCTGCCGAAGTTGCAAAAAAGCTTCAAAACTCGGCTGAAGACGAAACATTTGCTCAGCCAAATCCACCAATTGGTTCTGCTGCTCCAGACGGCGGCGATGTTGGGTAAGCCAATCGGCTAAGGGACTCACGCAACGATCTGCCTGTGCCGATTGCCTCTCTATTTCACGTGGGCAGCTACCAGTGGGGATGTCAGGCCCCGAGGAACGATTCTGCAAGCGTTTCTGGACCAAAGCTTCTGCTTGGGCCGACTGACCGGCGGCGACTAAAAGATCAGCCAGTTGGAGCAGTTCGTCTTCGGCTAGATGATGCGCTTCCTGAAGGGCTTCGGGCAGCCGGCCCCACAGGACCAACCGCCGAACCAGATCGAAATAGCGGCCTGTAGTTCGACAGATCCGGGCAAAACTGTCAAAGTCCAGTTCCTGCCCCCCCAATTCCAAAAGCAGGCCGCCCCAAAGATGCCGGGTAGTAGTACTATCGCTCAGCCCGGCCAGGGATTCGATCCATTGACTCAGCAGGCTCTTTTCCGTTGGGCTGGTCTGCTCACGAAACACCTCCACCACATCTTCTCGAAGCGAACCGGAAACTTGCAGATTCAGCCGCACCAGAGCCAGGAGCGTCTTCAAGATGCGGGTTCGCACATCGGGGGGCACATCTCGGTCGGCCAGGACCTTTTTCAATCCTTCGACACAGGCCTCGGTAATTTGCTGAAGAGGATGTTGGAACATTTGCTCAACATGCTGGCTAGACAACATCTCCTCCAACAGTGCCCCATAGACCACCGAAGCCTGTTCCGACTCCTGTTGGCGGGTAAAGGACTGGGCAATTTCCACCAGGGCCATCAGCCGATCGGTCAGCTGTTGCCAATCGGGCTGGTCGGTTCGGCTGGCTTGGGCCAAAATCGCCTTCGCTTGAGAGCGATATACGGCGGCGTCCGGCGTCGTGCGCTCTGCTTTCAAACCGGGCGTCCAACTGTACACACTGGCCTCCAATTCCGGTCGAAGCTCTAACAGCCTTTGGACCAATTCCACAAGTTCCCGGCGGGTACAGCGGCTTAGAAGGCGCTCTAGTTCCTCTAGCTGCAGAAAATCCTGCGGCCGCTCGCGCCAGGCCACAAGCAGGGCTGCCACATGTTTACAGTACCCTCCTTGGCCAATCGGACAGGTGCACTCTGCTTCGGTAATGCCGGTTTCATTAAAGAGGACCCGGATCCGGTAAGGATGAATACTTGTCCCCATGCAGAGGCCAGAAAGCGTCTTCCCCTGGCGGCGGAGTTGCCGCAACGCACCTTTTTGGAAATACTCCCAGCCTCGGCGGAGAGCCTTCGTGCCTACACGCTGCTCGATTTCCAGATCTTGCAATGTGGGGATGTCGCCCCTGGAACTAGCCACTACTTTTCACTCCCCCTGGCAGGAGGTTTACTTTCAGAGATTGCCAACCCTGAGCCGGGCCTGCCATGTTGGGCCTAAGGCACTCATGGAAGGAACCTAAGAAGTACCTAAATTTGTAACACTTCAGCCGAATAGAATGAGCTTATTTTTCTCCCCTCTCCCCTGGCGGGAGAGGGACAGGGTGAGGGGGAAATGAAAGGCTCAACGGTTCTTTTTCCCTCTCACCCGGTATTGCCTTCGGCAATGCCGGCCTCTCTCACGGAGGGGAGAAGCGGGTTTCTTCACTCGGCTGAAATGTTACCAAAATTTTAGTCTAATTTCCCTGCCGGGATTTAGCAATCGCTGAAGAGGTCAGGAGACGGCTGAAATTCTGTGGCTCCGTTGGTCAAAAAGAATACTCTAATCCCCAGAAATCCGACTCTGCCCAACACCTACACATTTATCTCCGGATATGGAAAACCTAAACCTCTCCCAGAGATTCATCACCTGAATCTGAAAGACGGAGGCTTCTGCTCCTGCAGAGGCCAGGCAGAGACAATAGGATGGAACTGAGCAGTAGCTTTCTTGCCCAGCTTTACTAAACAGACCCAAAAAGTCAGTGGGACCCAGATGTGAATTCGCCCGAAGCTAGTCTTGGGGCTGAACAAGTGGAGTTCGAACTAGGAGTGGAAACGGAGGGATTCAACTCGGATAGTTAAGCTGGGCAGAAGTCGAGCCAGTAGGTGGGCACTAACTGGGATTGAAGCTTGGCGGTAGCAGCCTTATTCGGTTTGAACTTGAAGGTCGTCCAGGTAGAGGCTGGTTTTGGCGTCGGCGGCGCTGACAAAGCCCAGCCAGCACAGTGCCTTCCAACCAGCCGAACCGACCGGCAGATCGGCGAACCTCTGGACCTGTTGGCCGGGCGCCTCCATTGTCAACCGATACGTCCCGGATGCCTGATTGCCCAATGACGCCGACAGTTCTAGCCGAATCCACTGGCCGATCGGCACTTTACAGAGCGGTTTGCTCCCAGCAAACAGTTGGCCTTCCGAGTCGATCCGAATCGATGGTCCAACCAGGTACGGCTGGCTGGCATCGCGCCATTCATGTACAAATATTGCTCCTGGTTCTAATCGGACGGCAAATCGCAGCCGGGCCGTGCCCCGGCAAAGCCGTAAAACATATTCTAGGAACCTCTGCAAAAACATGAACATATAGTGATTTCGTGAATCTTTGATTCTCCACCTGTTCGGGTGTGCCAGCTAGATACCTACTATTTATTGGGTGCTAGCAATGCTAGCACCCCTAAATATTGAGGGAGAATATGCTAACATGGTATAAAAACATCCCCTTCGAATAATCCGGGGTTCCTCTAGACCATGGGGTTGCTCCGGACGACTAAATAGGAACCTCTGCAAAATTCGGGGGAGATATTTTTATACCATTTCGGCCTCCTCTCGGACTGGCTCAATATATTGGGTTGTTACCATTGCCGGCACTACACCTATCGTAGGGATTCCCATGGCAGTAGTAAAAGCCTGCCGAATCAAAACTTCATGAAGTTCCCTATATGTTTAGAATTATGCAGAGGTTCCAATGGAAATGAACCCTCTTGGGAGAAAAAAACCAGAAGTGGGGAGGCTGTCAGTGGGAGGATTATTGACGGGAGAAAAATCGTTCGCTTAGTGAGGAGTGTTACGAAGGCTGGTTGCCGGGCGGCTTCGTTTTGGAGCTGTTTTCTGGAGCAGGCAGTTGAGAGGGCTTATCTTGGCCGTTGCCCCGGGCCGCCTGCACCCGGCGAAGCTGGGCCTGCAATTTGGCCCGCTCCACCAAATACGAAGTCCGTAGCCGACCGTAGTAGTGATAAATGGCCACGATGTCCGCCAGCGCCAAAAGAATTACCCAAAACACAACCAACACCACACCACCCCAAAAGATGATCCGAAAGGTGCGAGGAACGGTTTCAGGAATCCATTGCCCCACTAGCAGGGCCACTGCCGCCCCAGCCAAAAGCCCGCTCGTCTGCATCCGGCGCCGATATTGCCGATGCCGATAGTCTCGTTCTTCCGGATCGGGCAGATCGCGGCTTGCCTGCCAGGTGCGGCTATGCGTCCACAAAAGCACACAGGCTACCGCAAAGAAAAAAATCGGGATCAGATAATTCCCCCACCGTTCCATGCTGGCTCGGTCTTTCCTAGCATAATGGTTTTGGGTAACACCTCAGCCGAATGGAGAGGGAGTTTGTTTTTGGTACAGAAGGTCACTTACTGGGGCATTCCCGCCCAAGCACCATTGCACGCTTTTTCCCGGTCAAGCGGGAATCCCGACGGACAAACAAAAACTGGATTCCTCCTTCCACACAAATACGTTGCTACGCCATTGGATAACCTAGCTCCTGCTTTCGGAAGGAGGAAAAGGCCGTTTTCTCCATTCGGCTGAACTGTTACCGGTTACTTTAGTCCTCGGAGCCATTCTAGCAGGACCCAGCCTACTTTGGCTAGGCTTAGTGCCGAGCATTGTTCTGGGGTATCGGCCTGGGTGTGCCAGACCGGGTAATCAAAGTCGATGATATTACAGGTAGGAATGCCGCCAATGTTCCGAAGCGGCAGGTGGTCGTCCCGGACGAAGTGTTTTACCCTGGGGATAAACTCTCGAACGCCCAGGCGCCGGGCTGTGGCCCAAATCGCCTCCACCAGGGGCTTGGTCTCCCGCCAGGAGACACTATGGCCTTCCTGATAAATCTCTAGGTCCTTATCGCCCACCATGTCTAGCAGCACCCCCCACCGGTAAAAATAACCTCGGTTCTGCTGGCGTCGATACTCCTGAGCAAAGAAGCGGGAGCCATGAAAATACTCATGGTTGGGGTCGAAAATAAACTCCTCTCCGTCCCAGAGGGCGAAATCCACGCCGTAACGGGATTTGAGTTGGGGCATGTGGCGGCCAAGTTCCATGAGCACCGCCACACCGCTGGCGCCGTCATTGGCACCGAGAAATCGGCCTTTGGGATTTTGCGGGTCCAGCATAGGAAAAGGTAGGGTATCGTAATGTGCGCACAAAAGTACACGCTCCCGCCGATCCGGATGCCACCGTACGATCAGGTTCGCCATCGGCACCCGGCTACCATCCAGCGGATGGTTGGTCTCAAACCGCTGCAGTTCCACCTGGCCGCCGAGTTTGCGAAAATGCTCGCTCAAAAGCTCCTGTTGCCGACGCATCCCTTCGGAGCCGCTTGGCCGGGGACCTATCTGACAAAGCTGCTTCAAATATTCATACGCTTGAGCACCGTCGAAGGGGATCTTTTCTAAAGTGAGATTCGACTGTGGCGTTTCCGGCTGCCGGGGCCGCCCCCCCCACGAATCCAAAGCGATATAACCCAGCAGACCCGCCGCCACAATCAGCATGGCCCCGAAAAATACAGACCGTCGGATGGGCCAGCGAGGCTTCTCGTTCGGTTGGGCCGACTCCATCGGTGAGCGGCGTTTGCGGGGCTTTTTCATCCTTCGGCTTCCTTCCTTTTGTTCCCGCCACTCCTCGCGTCTCAGCCACCATTGGTCATTCCTGTCCACGAGGATCCGGAAAAACACCCTGCCTACCGCCTCAAAGCTGCTCTGGTCAAGCAAGGCGGCTCCGTAGACCGCTGAAACCGCGCGGGTAAGGGAGCGGCTTTTCAATCAACCAAGGGGTTTCTTCACGTTATCGCTGGCCGCCGCGACCAGCTCCTGGCCATCGCCTTCATTAGGGACAGGCTAAGGTCCCCATCGCCCTGGGAAAATATATCGAACTGCCAAGCGGCGGGCTAAGCTTTTCAGTGCGGTTTATTCCACTCAGCGATTTTCTTTTCCCATTCGGCCCGGTTGAAGTTGGCTGGTTTCGGGAAGTCTTGATTGGCTTCCAGTTCTTCCCAGGTGGGGGTTTTCGAGGGGATGCCGTCGGCCGGGATGTCGATCTTAGCGACCCAGGCAATGCCGTTCAGGACCACTTTGCGGAAGTTATCATTGGCCCAATTCCAGTGCCAATGGCCGCCGGTAAATCCCATGCCTCGGCCGCCGTCAGGTCGCTCGATCACCCACATGACATGCTCCGGCATTCCTTTGCGGGCCCGGACCACCGGGTTGCCGCTGTGCGGGCCGTCGCGCCCCTGTCGGGTGCTATCCGGCGGTACCGCTGTCAAAATCGGTGTTACATTTTTCATCCCTTCTGGGAATCGCATATGATAGTACCATTCGTCCTCGATGGCGAACGGTTTTACACCCTGGCAGACCGGATGATCCGGAAACGATTTAAACTCCGCTTTCCAGAAGGGGTTGACGGACCAGTAGGTTTCAAAGTAGCCGCCAATCCACCGTAGGAAGGCGTCGCCTGCTTTGCCTTTGGGCACTTCCACCGCATAGTGCAGGCACACCAACCCAACGCCTTTTTGCATGAGTTTTTCCACCTCATCCAGATGCGGCAGGATCGGATGTCCGCCGCCACCGTCGCTGAAGATGACAATCGCATCGGCCCCTTCCAGGGCTTTCGGATCGTCCGGCCAAGCGTGTTTATAGACCTTGCATTCCACCCCGGGCAGTTGTTCCAAGGATTTGGCCAGCAACATGCAGCCGGCATAGTGTTCATGGCCTCCGTAGCCGTGGCTAGGACGGCCGGAAATAAACACAATCCGTTTTTTCTTTTCGCCCCCGCTTGGACTAGCAGCTTCGGTGCTTGTCATCCAGCCGGACACTAGGGCAGGTTGAGCAGCCGAGGAGGTTTTTTCCTCCGACTGATTCAGGTGTTTAATCCGGATATTTCGCACCTGGATCTTCATGGGCGGGCCTACATGAAGCTGAATCCCCAAAAGGCCCTTGGCACGCCGCATCTGGGTGTCTTCGTCCATGCACTCGGCCATTTTCTGGCCGTTGATATAATGAACAAAATGGAATCCTTTCGCTACGATGCGGTACTCATTCCAATCCTCTTTTTTGACGTGTTTTTGCAGTTGGGCCGGGTCGCCGAAGGTTTCTAGCACTTTCGGTTTATGATCGGGGCCGATCATGGTTTTTTGCCCTCGGTCGGCCAAGATGCCCCGGAACCGTTCGCCGTAAAGAATGCCGGAAAAGCGGTCGCCGGCTTCGATGTCGGCCTGATAGCCGCCCAGAACCCATCGGCCCCACTCTTCTGGCTTTTCAAAGCTGCGGTACTGGATGCCGGAATTGCCGCCGATGATGCGGTACTGGCAGCGGAGCTCAAAATCGCCCACTTCGCCTCCCCGCCAAATGAGAAAGGTATTGGTTTTGATCGGTTTTTCCGGGGTGGTCTGTCCGGTAATCGCTCCGTCTTCGACCCGCCAGAGCTCCGGATTGCCGTCCCAGCCGTTCAACGTTTTGCCGTCGAAAATGGCAATGAAACCTTCTTCATCCTTAGCCAGGGCCTCTGAAGTGGCAGTCGGAGTGCTGAGTGGGACACTCAACCCGAACCTTTCCGACTGTGGGTTGACGTTGGCTGCCTCCGCCCCCCAGGGCCTGGTTGCCCTCCCCCCGCCCCAACCAACAAACCAAATCCCAACTACCAGTAGCCCTATGCACCATCCCAAGTACCCACTGAACCTTTTCATCTTCAGTCTCCTCTGCAAAGAAGCTATCGGATGCAGACACCTAGCGAGTGAATTTCCTGTAGAGCCTCCAACAAAACGGCCTTGCCTATCCATTTCTATCCGCTAGGGAGGAGAGTGGCACCTATGGAGGCTTTGTTTTGTTAGAGTCTCTTATTGACCTTTGAATAACCAATGAAACAGATACGACCTCCCACACGTGGGAAAATCGGGTTTCTGCCAGGTGGGATCGTTTTAGTTAGTAATTCAACCACCAATAGCAAAGCCCCCTCGGCACCCAGAGGCCGTAAGAACTTTTGCCCAGAAAACTACCGATCCTATTTTATCTTCCGCCTGTTAGCGGTGGAAGCTGCCCACCTTCATTTTTGCCGGCCAGTGGAATCGGTTCGGCCTACCGCCGTTCCGTTTTCACGCTCGTTAGCAAACAGGCCCGTCTTTCCGGCCAGAGGCCGCCCAGCCGACTCCACCCACCAATAGGCTAAAAATAGTCCACCTCCTCCAAACGTCCATGCTTGCCGAACCGGCTTGACCGCCCAAACGATTATATGAACTGGTGTGTCCTGACTTTTGCCATTTTTATTTCAAGAAGTTAGGCTTTGAGGATTCTTCGTTCAGCAATTTTTCCGAACACCAATATTCTAAAGGAGCTGCCCCGAGAAATTGGCAAAAGTCAAGATGTATAATTTATGGAGATATTTTTATACCATTTTGGTTCCCTTTCTTTACTTTCTGCAAAATCACTCGTTAGGGGGGAGAGGCTATAGAGCCAGCCAACCGGGCCGCCCATTCCCAGAGAATTTCCAACTTCAGAGAATTTCCAACTTCTAAGCCCCCGTCCAAGACCCTACCAAATGGCATCTGGGAACCATGGCTTTCCCATAGGTTACGCTGCTAGCCAATCCAAAGGGCCCGGCTGGCAGCCGCTGAAAAGGCAAGCCGGAGCCATAGCAAGGTAACCCCGTCAAGGGGAAATTTTTCAGAAAGTAAAAAAGTAAAATATCCGGAGAAGGATCCTTTTATAGTCCGGTTTCGAGTGCGAGAATTAGTCTGGCTGCCAGTAGAAAAATCTCTGCCTATTCGGGAGGACCACGTTTGGAACCAGCTTTCCTTCACCCGTACCCATCCAAAGGATGCCTCAGGGTGGACAGGAAAGCTACGGACCAGCTTGAATCTGCTTGAGGAGGCCGATGGGCAGTTTCTCGAAAACCTTCTCCAGCGCCAATTGGAAAATCCAATCATCTACCCTGTCGATCCGGAATGGTATCGGAAGATTACCGCCCACCGGGTGCGAGGCGTGGCAGAGGACGTTACGGTAACTGTTCCGGAGGAAATTCCAGAGCAAGAAGAGGCCGCAGAACCGTCCGATCTTCGGGAGTGGATCCAAATCCAGACTCATCTTGTGCAGATTGGCAACAAGATGGGCATGCAGGAGTGGGTCCCTCCCAGGGATCGCAGCCGGGTCCTAGAGCACCTCGCAGGAGAATCGCCGCCATTGCTGGAACGTCTGCCGCTCAACTACAACGAAGCTACGTTAAAGACCATCGAACAGATCGATGTTTTATGGCAGAAAGCCGGGCCATCCGACGGGCCTTCGAAGTGGGGCACTCTACGTCCATCTATTCAGGGCGGGCGACTTCGAGGCAAAACTGCAAAGCAACCCCGTATCGAAGTGGGGCACTCTACGTCCATCGATTCGGGGCTTCTTAGGATGGCGGATCTATTGGCACTGCAGCCCAATATGTATGGATATTCGGCTTCATATTGTGGCGCCAGATTCTCGGCGGGAAAAGGTATTTCAAGAGCTTCGCCGTCCGGTCTTTTCGCTACTGGAGCGCGGCCCACTTTCGGAAAGTTGTACTTATTTATCGTATGAAAGCGTGCGCCAGTTAGCAAACCAGCCTCATCTTGCCCACCTGTCGGATAGCGTGTTAGAAGAGTACGAGGAAATAGCCGAAGACTGGATGGAAACCTCTCCCCATCAACAGCTCGCTGTTATACACAAGTTAGAGTTCAGACGCTTGGACATCACTTTAGACAAAGCAGGAAAACTCGTTGAACGACACAGAATGGATCAAAGAGAAAATATAGGAAAACCATTTTCGGAAACTAAAGACCTCCTGATCTTCTAAATAATTTTTTCTAACTTGTGCAATTTATCCAAAGTAACCGTTGGCTTGTTTTGAAAGGTTGATTCATCCCCCTGATTGGGGCAATCGTTTACTGCTGCTGTGAGGATGAATCCATCCCAAAGATGTGTATAACAGCGAGCCATCAATAGAGGGTGGCAGGTTTGCTGTTCAATGGGTAAACGAAGCAACCATCTTAACGAAACAGTTACGGAAAGGCACTCCTTAGAGCCGCCAAAGTGACTTTCTAGAGCTACCGGAAAAAAATTGGAAAGTGGCCTTTACTGTTTTGGGGCGGGAACTCGATGGAGGCTGGGCAGCTGAGCGGCGGCTGGTTGGACGGAGCCGGCCGGCACTGCTGGGACGGAACCAGCAGGGAGGACTTGGGTGGGCGAAGTGCCATTGCTGCCGATCGAAGGGCCCCCGGTAGGCATCCTATCAACAGAGCCGCTGGGACCAGGCCCGCTATAAGCCTGTTTGGCGGCACTTGCAATAGGCTTTGCCGCGGGAGCTGCGGTTTTCTTAACCGGTTGGTGTACGGTGCCGGCCAAATAGTTGTCGATATGAGCAGCGTCTTTTAACTGCTGGAAGTATTGCGACATGGCTAAGGCCACCTTCTTTTCGTAGATATCGTCGTGCAGGTCTTTGCGGACTTCGTCTTTGGAGACCTGCACCGGGTCGGTGAGGCCTTCGCAGAACAAAATGACATATTTTCCTTCATACTGGAAGATACCGGAGATTTCGCCGGGCGAAAGAGCGAATGCTTGTTCTTCCAGTTCAGGCCGACCACCGAATCGACGGATCGGGGGGATTTGGCCGCCCATCGAAGCGCTGACGCCATCCATCGAATACTGCCGGGCTAGTTCCCCGAAGTATTCCGGGTTGGGCCGACGCCGAGCCATTTCCCACACCTCTTGCGCCCGGCGCAGATCGTTCATCACAATAGCCCGGCATCGGACCCGGGGACCGTAGTTGGCCTGAAAACCCCGCTCAATATCTTCTTCGGTAACTTGGACGGAGCCAGACACTAGTTTGCGTAGCGCCGCCGAGGCCCAAACTGTATTCCGCCGAAAGACCTCAACGGTCATATTGGTTTGTTCGGTAATTCGGGCAAGATAGGCTTCTACATCCGGGGAGCCATCCGGTTTGGGTGGCAGGACCAAACTGGCAGCCCGAGCAATTTCCTGATCCAGGTCTGCTTCCGTAATGGTGACATTTTGCTTTTTGCAGGCCTGTTCGATGAGCCGACGATGGATCATCCCTTGCAGGACTTCTTTGCCGTGTCGCAGGATGCACTGCTCGGCCAGTTCCGCCAGCGTAATGGATATCTGCCCCTGTTGGGTTTGAATGATGGCAGCCACGCCGGGCATTTGTTCTCGTCGGCTTTTATCACTATAGACCACATCGACTTTGGCCGCCTCTTGCAGTTGACGGAAGAGGGTCTGGGCCACTTGGCGGAGTTTGCGGTCCCGAAGAGTCTCTTCCAATTGAGGCAGAATGTACTGCATTTCTTTGATGTCTCGGCCAGGAATGTGGCGTTCGCATTTGAGAATCAGATACTGATCCGCCACCTTGAGCACCGGGGAGATCTCGCCTGGCTTCATGCGGAAGGCAGTCTCTTCGATTTCTCGCACGCCGACATGTTTTCGGACCGGTTGGATCAGGCCTTCGGCGCTAGCGCTATTGATGTCTTCGGAATACTGTTTGGCCAATTGGCCGAACTGGTCCGGCTGGGCCGTGGCCATGGCGTGTACCCGCTCGGCCTTTTCCTTGGAGCGGCAGACTATCAGGCGAACCTGCACCATCGGGCCAAATTGGCTCTCAAACTCCTGTTGGATTTCCTCGGGGCTAACCTGCACTTGGTCGCCGGCCAACTTCCGTAAGGCCAACGTCGGCCAGATGATGTCATAGGCATATTGAGCGGGGCTAATGTTCCGCTCCTGCTCCAGCAGTTTCAGCCAACGATCCACCGGCACATTAAACCGGCCTGCCAAACGCTGAATCTCCACATCAATTTCTTCATCTGTTATGGTAATCTTTTTCCGCGCACATTCTTGTACAATGAGTTGCTTGTTGATCATGCTTTCCAGCACGTCTTTGCCGTACTGCCACAGGCACTCCCGAGCTAAGTCTTCTCGGCTGATCTCCTCGCCATTGACCATCGCTACAATCTTGGGAATGGGTTTATGTTGGAAAATGAATTTGGCAGTGGCAGCAGAATTGGAAGCACCGAGAGATCCGACGGATGGTGCCTGAGACCCAGCGGCCACAGCACCTCGGCCGGAGGATGGTTGGTCGGGAGGCCCAGCAGGAGTTTGGCTAGCTGCTGTGTTAGCATTCGACTGCGCCCTAGCGCCTTCGGCTCCCCAATAGGCCCGGATAAGCAGGCAGATACCTGCCACGGCCAACCCCCCCAACAATAACCCCCACCGCCACCGTCGGGCTAGACCTTTAGTGGCTAACTGAACATGGTCTGGGCTACAGGAGCACCCCTCTTGGACAGTTTGGAGACCTCCACCGACTGCACCGGCCTTTTTTCGACGCATAACAGCCCTCCGTACCGGAAACGTTCCTAAGAAGTGCGGGAAATCGATCCAAAAACACGGCCGGACAGTATAGAAGAGTCGGTTCTGGAGAGGCAAGAGCGATTTTTTTCCTGAGGCCCGAAGTCTAGCCAATTTGCCCTAGCTGCCTATTTTCACTAGTTTATAGCAATTTACCTAGGGAAATTCTAAAAGCAGATCACTTCCACTGGGCATTTGCCATTTTTTAAGTCCTTTTATTTCAAGGAGTTAGCTTTTCGGAACTCTTTGTTCAGCAAATTTCCTAACGCCAAGATTTTCAGAGGGTTAGAACATCAAACCGAGCCGGCATCCCAGAGATTGGCAAAAATCGAGTTCCAGAGGGCAGCACCAGAAGCTGGAAAGACGCTATGGTTAGTAGGTAAGCCCAGCCCGGAGCAAGAAGGCAGGGTTAGGACG
Source organism: Thermoguttaceae bacterium (assembly GCA_025062105.1). Classification (GTDB taxonomy): domain Bacteria; phylum Planctomycetota; class Planctomycetia; order Pirellulales; family Thermoguttaceae; genus JANXAQ01. The sequence goes on along the minus strand of JANXAQ010000306.1, from coordinate 5,598 downwards.
GAAGAAGGCATCGGGATTTCGGCTGGTGTAGAAGATTTCCCTGTCAAAGGCAAGACCTGCTTCGATATGCCCGGTAAGACCACTGAGGGCCTTAAACTCTAAGCCCACAGCGACTTCTAGATCGTTGTAATCGACCGTGTCGATGACTCGAGCACCGCCGACGCTTGCCGGGTCTCTGGTAAACTCCCAGGCCCCGCCGCCATATTCGCCCCGAACATACCACCACCATTCTGTAGTGCCCCAGGTGGTAAGCCGCTGGGTGAGCCTGGGATTCGGAAACAGAATTTCAAATCTCACATCACTATTAGGCGTCCAGATGATCCCGCCGGCTGGGAGCAGCTTGACGCGATTCCGGTCCAAATACCAGACGCCGAATTTACATTGGAAAGCCTGATTAAGCGTCAGCACTGCCATGCCTTTGCCCTGGAAGCGGAGGGCATCGGTAGTAACTTTTTTAAAGTCCGAATACACTCCGATCCGGAAGCTCAATTCGCCGCCCAGCCATTGGTTGACCTGTGGATTCCAGCCGGCCTCCAAAAAGGCGTCATAGGTGCGGGTGGGCATATCATGGGGGGAATCCGGGCCAGACCAAAACCACATCCCAAACCCTGGTGTAACCAGCAGCGGATATTGGCTATTCCACAGAAACGGAAAAGCAAACGTACCACTGAGCTCCCAGTGATGGATTCCGAGTTCCTCCGAAGCATTGCCGGGCATCCAAAGGTAATCAAACTCCCAATGGTCGAAGAACCGCTGTCCAATCTTCGGGAGTCCTTGACCGCTGAAGTTTCCTAATAACGGCTGCAGAGGATCAGCTGGAGCGATTTGGGCCCCAGGAGAAGCATATGGATCCCACTGGGGTGGTGGTGGGCTAATATTGGGACCTAACACTGCTCCGGGCCCGACCGAAGGTGCCGGGCTGGTAAATGGCGATGAATATCCCGGTTGCCCCACACTTGGTGGGACATAGGTGGGCGGCGCGTACGTGCCTCCACTGCCTGCATAAGGGGATATACTACCTGCATAGGGCGATACCGAACCAGGCTGTGTCCCACCATAACTAGGGCCAGGCTGAGATCCAGGACTGGGTGCATAGATACTACCTGGACCAGAGACTGCTCCTGCTGGGGGGGTACTCACAGAAGGAGGGGGGGAAACCAGAGGCGTTTGCCCACCAGAAGCCAGGCTTGATCCCGCTGACGGCATGGTAGAGGAAGGCGGGTTTGGATAACCTTGGTTATAAGGGCTTCCCAATGGGGGGGAAGAAGAGCTACTGGGGCTACTAGGGGTATAAGGGGAGGCAGAGGGTCTGACTCCGGTTCCGACGGTCTGCCCAGAGGAAGATGCCCCAGAAGTGGGTAGGCCTCCGGGTTGGAGAGTTGCCGGTGCTGTTCCCCCGGGAACTGAGCTGCCTGATTGGTTCCACCCGGACGATGCTTGGGCCAAAGCAGTTTCTGGCAACCCGGCTGAAGGAGTTGCTCCACCAGCAGAACTTGGGCCACCCCCACTTATAGGCCTACCTGGACTGACAGGAGCCGATCTGGGTAGCGGATCCCCCGGCGCTGAAGGAATGGCAATCGTTTGAGCCTCTACTTGGCAGCTAAAGAACCCCGCTGCCCCAATAAGGCATATCCCCCCTAAAAACCACAGCCCCCATACTTTGGTGGCAGTAAACCACTGGCTGTGGAAAAATTCTCTTGGCAAACCGAAGATGGTGGTTTGCGGTAACATTCTGAGAAAGGAGGGGCATAGGGGCAGTAGCGGCTCCCATGCCATGGAAGAGGCTCCTGGGAAAAAAGGGTTTTAATAGAGATAAGTTCTCTCCCAGGCCAAAGAAAGGCCGGTCTGACAAGGAGGAAAAACGAAAAATCCGTGGACTCGATAAGACCAACTAATTCCCGCCAAGCGCCGCGTCGCCTCTTCCTACCAGTAATCCTTTAGCAGGTCAAGACCGATTCGGCTACAACATTAAAATAGGCAATGTGGGAAATATGGAAAGGTTCGGGGAAACCTCCGCAAAACCTGAATGAACTTCAATAGCTTTTGAGTCGATAGGCCGACAACGGCATTTGGGGAAACCTACCTTGGAATTTGGGCAAAATCCTGAACATAGAGTGAACTTCAGGTACTTTTGATCCTATCGCCGTTTGGTTCTTCTATCCGAACACTGACTATCTATTGACTCCTAGCAATCCCGGCACCCTTAGAAGCTCTCCCGAAACTGGAATTTTGGGGGCTATTGCGTTTTGGCTGACCGGCCCCTCCACGGGACACTGCTTAAAAAATAGGGATTTTGGGGATTCTACGGGGATTTAGGGGAGAACTGCCTTTCATCATAAGGAGTGCATTTTAGGACAGCCTTTTAGATATTGGGTTAGAGGATGGATAGCCAACATGGTATATAAAGTCCACTTTTGCCATTTTGGCTTTTGTGTCCAAAGGAGGATGCTCTAACTCCCGGCAACTGTTGAAGATAGGATGTGTGAACAAAAAGACGCTCTGTCGGAAGCCCTGAAGCCAAACGAAGCTCGGAAAAAAATGGGAAAAGTTCCGTTGATAAAATGTACAAATAATTAGCGTTTCGGACCTTCTAAAACCGAGCAATTTATGAAGAAGGGCAAAAGACCTACCTGTCACAACCTCCCGATCTTGGCAGTCTTGCCCAGGGGAAAGCATGGAACCTCCAGAGGCCACATAGGTTGGAATCGGTTACCAGACCACAGCATTCGGTAACCCAGTCTGTCCGGACTGCCCTGGGACGGCTACCATCCAGTGGTTTGGAACCTAGGCTGTTCCGGCAAGGTCAAGAAGGAAAACGACAGACTGGGAAGGCGGGTGCCGTCCGGTGGTATGGAACCTAGGGCGGGCCGGTTGGACTGAAACCGGCTAACACCCGGTAGGATTATTCAGCAGTAGGACCTGAGACTCTGACAGGCTGGGTCTATCCCCCCAATATGAGGGTGATCTCCTCAAGCTGGCGAGGATTTGCCTGTCGGCTACTCTTCTTTCCCTCTTACTTATTTGCCGTCCAGTGTTCCAAAATTTTGGCGGGACCGTAAAATGGAGATGTAAGTCCGAAACTTCAGAGTCTGTGGGGGGTTGGATTTAAGTATCCTACCTGCAAGTGAGTGCCTGCCTGTCGGGCCGATCTGAACGCTTGCCTCAAAAAAAACCTGCCACTCTTCTACCCACCGGGAGGCTTTTTCCATGAGCGGACTGGTTTTGGCTGTTGTGGGGTTGCTTTGGGGTGCAGAGCAGAGCGACTCGGGGGTGAACTGGAGGGGTGGTCTGGTGGAAGCCACGTTGCCGGTGGCTGTCTCGGGGCAGCCTTTTTCTGGCTCTTGGCAAAGGCCGGTAGTTGGCTCTATCGCAAAACCGGTTGCCATTCCTATCAGTGGGGGTAAAGATGAGCCGATCGTACCGTTTGAATCGGAAGCTTCGCTTATCAGTCCGCATCCGATCGACAAGATTGTATTTGGTCGGCTTCGGCAGCTGGGCATCCAGCCGGCTCGGCTCTGTTCGGATGAAGTGTTTGTACGCCGGGTGTACTTGGACCTGATTGGCACGTTGCCGACGGCTGAAGAAGTCCGACAGTTTTTGGACGATCCGAACCCCCGCAAACGGGAAGCCCTGATTGATCGGCTTTTCCAGCGGGAAGAGTTTGCCGACTATTGGGCCATGAAATGGGGCGACCTATTGCGGATCAAAGCAGAGTTTCCGATCAATCTTTGGCCGAATGCTGCTCAGGCCTATCATCGGTGGGTTCGGACCGCCATCCGGGACAACATGCCTTACGACCGGTTTGTCCGGGAATTGCTGACGGCCAATGGAAGCAATTTCCGGGTGCCCCAGGTCAATTTCTACCGAGCTGTGCAGAGCAAAGATCCCCAAACCATAGCCCAAGCAGTGGCCTTAACCTTCATGGGCGCTCGGGCGGACAAATGGCCCAAGGAGCAACTGGCTGGCCTGTCCGCCTTCTTTAGCCGTATTTCTTACAAGCCTACCGGTGAATGGAAAGAAGAAATCGTGGCTTTCGACCCGGAGAAGCTGATCCAGCCGGCCCAAGCGCCGAGCTTACCTGGGACGGTCTCGGCCACCAGTTCCCCAGCCCCATCGCCTTCCCCAGCACCTTCCCCCAAGCCAGCCGCTTCCGCTTCTGGCGCTGGTGCTTCGGTTCAAGCTGGCCAGGGCAGTCGGGCCGCCGAACCTTTGCTGGCCACCTTTCCCGATGGCACAACGGTCCGGATCCGGCCGGATCAAGATCCTCGGGTGGTCTTTGCCGATTGGCTCATCCATCCCAAAAATCCGTGGTTTGCTAAGAATATTGTCAACCGGATTTGGGCTTGGCTTTTGGGCCGGGGCATTATCCATGAGCCGGACGACATCCGGCCGGACAATCCGCCCAGTAATCCGGAATTGTTGGCCTTTTTGGAAAAAGAATTGGTAGATTCTGGGTACAACCTCCGGCATATTTATCGGTTGATTGTAACCTCGAAGACCTATCAGCTTTCGTCGATACCGCGCAGCAACCATCCGGAGGCCGCGGCCCAGTTTGCTTACTATCCGCTCCGGCGTTTGGAAGCGGAGGTGCTCATCGACGCCTTGAATCAAATCACGGGCACTACGGAACAATATACCAGCATGATACCGGAGCCGTTCACGTACATTCCCCTGGGTTACCGGGCAGTGGCGCTGCCGGATGGAAGCATTACTAGTGCGTTTTTGGAGCAGTTTGGCCGACCGCCGCGCGACACCGGCCTGGAAGCCGAACGTACCAACCGTATTACCGCCAGCCAGCGATTGCACCTTTTAAATTCCTCTCACATCCAACGGAAGATACAGGAGGGTCCGAAATTGCAGGCCTTATTGCAATCGCTGGCTAGTCGGCCGAAGACCGCCCCAGCAGCCAACCCAGGCCGAAAAACTCCGGCCGGCCGAGCACGACAGGTATTCCGGGCTGCTCAAGCCGCTGCCGAAAGCCAAGCGGCGGAAAACGTTCTGACAGAATTATATTTAACTATCCTTTCCCGTCGGCCTACTGCTAAGGAAAAGGCGACCATAGCGGAGTACATCCAAATGGCCCCAGCCAAACGGGAAGCGTTTTTCGACCTGGTCTGGGCCTTGGTGAATAGTTCGGAGTTTTTATACCGGCACTGAAGCCGACTCCTGAAGGTTGCACTTCGTCATTCCTCAGTAGTTCCAAGTTGGGTTGCCAGAACAAAATAGTTCTAACCTTTTATCTTTAAAGGACTTATGTCACCTTCTCTTTACACCCCTTGTGGGGGGAAGGACCAAAAACGGTTGGCTGTTCCCGCTGGGCTGCCCAGCCTCTGTGGGAGGGCCGGTCCAGCCGATTCGATCCGGGCCATACAGGGAGACGGGAAAACCTTCCGGGCCATACAGGGAGACGGGAAAACCTTGCCCTACCATATGGAATCATTATGAGTTAGGTTAATAGGCCTTCTTAAGAGGTCTTGGATATACCACGAAAGAGTTATTTTGGACGCCTTCGCCTCTTTGATTTCTTCTGGGTGCTCTGGCAGGCCAGAGCAAAAACCCCTTGGAAAACATCTCCGGAAGGTTTTCGGGTAGAAGAAA
>JANXAQ010000290.1 GCA_025062105.1 Thermoguttaceae bacterium | reverse complement strand
GGGCAACAAACCGGGTATTGGCCTTCATCTGGAAATCCAAAAACTCCCTGGCCAACGGCATGGCCCACCGGCGTTTGAGATATTCGTCCAATTTAATGCCCCGGGATCGCAAGAATTGGCCATAGTCGAAGTTGGCCAGATCGGTAATGCCTAGTTTGGCTAGCGTCTGCTTGGTCTCCGGCGATCCGTCCTGGGCCAGATACTGTCGAAAACCACTCATGCAATAGGGGCAAAAGCAGCCGCCCAGCCAAGTTACACAGCCGGCAGTGCCAGTGTAATCGTCGATGTGCAGGCCGTCCGGTTGAGCTGACATGACCTCTCGAAGCCGATACCCCAAGTAACGGCGAAACTCCGGACTATTCGTACACCACCAATAATATGGATGTCCGCGGTACTTGTGGTCCCAGAGCCAGGGGACGGTGATCGGTTTGCCGTCCAGGTTATAGCAGGCGGCCTCCAGGAACTTTTCGGTAAAGTCGATTACCTGGCGGCCTTCCGTACGAAAGCCGATGCTGATGGAAAAAAGCCGAACACCTTTGGTATGGGCCTCCGCCACCCGCTTCGGATTCTCGCTGCCCGCCCAGCCCATGACCGTACAACCATAAAGCTCGTACTTGGCCGGGTTGTCGTACATGAAAACTACATCGGAACGTCGTAGAGTCAGCTCCGGCGGCGGCCAATCGACAAGCTCTCTAGCTCCTAGCCCACTCCAACCAACTCCTCCCCACATAATGCCAAGCATGCCGAAAACCGGATTAACGAACAAAAATGGCTTTTTGAACACCATTAGAAGGACTCCTTCCGAAGGACGCTAAACAGGCCACCTTGAGGATCGGAAAATGGTTTCAAAGCGGGAACCTAGACAAAACCATTAAAGGCCTTGGGAAAGGGTGGGGTCAATTTTGCTTACGGTGGGTTGTTACCGGAGAGGTAGGTAGGCTTGTCGTTGGATCGGCAAAGAGCTTGTTCCTCTCTATTTCTGCGCCAGTAGATGTGCTTAGAAAGAGACCCAAGGCTATTTTAAAACACTCTGGCGGCCCAGTCGAGCCAGTGTTTCCAAAAAAGGATCCACAACAAACTGCTCAGTCCAAGCCAGGCGGAAAGGGGGATAGGAAACGCTCGGTCAGTTGGGGGGAATGTTTTTCGAGCCATCCGGAGATATCGGACCAGGATGCAGGCCAGACACCACAGCAATCCGCTTATTCCTCCTACAGCCAAGCCTGCCTGCCAACCAAGATATAAACCGACTAACCCGGAGGAACCCACCCCCGATATCCAAACGCCCGGATTGGCACGGTTTTTCCAAGAGGGACCTATAAGTAGTCCAGCCATCAGGCACCAAACCAGTCCGACAGTGGTTCCCGCACCCAAGCCTACTAAACTGTCTATTAGGCCCAGAAGTCGGCCGGCCCAACCTTCCGGCGCAGGACCGAAAGCAGGCACCGGATGCACCGCTGGCCAAACAAAAGCCGCTCCAAACCCCCAAACAAAAGCAGGCCAAAAAAGCCGAACCCATACTCTGCCGCTCACCTTAGGATGGTCATATTCGATCAGTGTGGCAGCCAACAGGGTGCAACCAAGCATCAGATGATAGACATATAGAGCGGTTAACTGTGGGGCGGTCCAAGGCAGCCAAAGCACGCTACCATCTATCCGGATCGGGCGAACCGGCAGGTGCTGACCGCCACTCATCCATTCCCACAGGCCCAAAAGCACAAATAGCCCCATCGTGATGGCTTCTACGGCCGGATACCGCCAGGAAATCGGGGTCCGACAGTCCCGACAGCGTCCCCGGAGCAAAAACCAACTTAGCACCGGCACATTGTCATACCAACGGATCGGACGCCCACAGGCCGGACAACAGGAACCAGGCCAAATGATGCTCCGGCCTGCCGGAAGCCGATAAATGACCACATTCAAGAAACTGCCGATCACCCCGCCCACGGCGGCCAAAAACACCAATACCACCCACTGCCAACCAGACAGGCACATGCCATGACCTCTCGGATGGTCTGAATGGCAGTAAAAAAAATATCCCTTAAAGAGTACTCCGGTTTTAGTATATCTTCCTGCCGAAAAACAAAAAGCCATCCACTGAGCACACTCAGTGAACGGCTTAGCTTAAGGGCAGATCCTCTAGCCCACTCAGGCGTTTTTGCTTGAAACTTTAACTGTAAGCCCCAAAAGGTTCTAGCCGCTATTTCCCGAGAGAAAACCCACCTAACGGAAAAACCTCCCTTTCCTAGGGGGTTTCAGAGGGAGGTTATTGTTTTCCTTCAGGTTTACCTTTTGGCCGGCCCCCCCGGCCTGGGCCGAAACGCCGCAGTTGAGCACGCTGTTCTTCGGTGAGAATTTCGTCGAGTTTACCACGGATTTCCCGAGCCAATTGGCCTATCTGAGTCTGAACTTCTTTCATCTTGTTTTGCTGTTCTTCGGTCAGTTTGACGGCGTTGCGGATGGCCTCGAACAGTTCCCGGCCGGTTTTGCCTTCTTCCTTGGCCTTCTTGATGGCTTCCTCACGAGCTTTCTTTTGCTCAGGCGTGATAATGGCATCAAGCTTTTCTCGGAGTTCGGACAATTTCGGCTCATACTCCTTCCGGAGGTTTTCAATCTTTTGTTTTTGTTCCTCCGAGAGATTTTGGATCCGCTTTACCAGAGGAAACGGATCCATCCGGCCGAATTCCGGCGGTCCACCTTCAGGTCGAGGCCCCCGGGGCCTTTTACCTTCGGCGGCAAGCAGTAAACCGCCCATTGCCAAGACCAATCCTACTACCAACAACACTTGGCAGACCCTACGCATCGCACAGACCTCCTCCTACTAAGGGACCAGAAAAAACTCCTCATACCTACAGAGCAATCTAACCCGGACGTTTCGAAAAAGTTTCGGAATTTTTGAAAAATACCGCAAAGGTCCCGGAATTAGGGAAGAGATCTCTAGGGGAGGAGGAGATCGCAATATTTTGGGGATCAAACCTGTATCAACACAAGATATAGTGCCAAAGGGGCAGCAAGCTTGTAAGGATTGGTCAACGGCTTACAAGTTTATTGCTGTGGTTTGTGCAAAATCACTCTTTAGGCGAAGAAGCTATGGGTTAGGTGAAGAAGCTATGGGTTAGACGAAGAAGCAATGGGCCCAGCCCAACCGGGCCGCCCATTCCTGAAGAGAATTTCCCGACTTCTAAGCCCTGGCCGAAGTCCCTACCAAAATGGCAACCTCTAACCCTGGGGTCTTCCAACAGGTTAGCTATTAGACAGTCCGATGGATCTGGGTAGCCCCTGAAAACAAGCCGGAGCTGGAGGAATTTAAGCCCCCATAAAGGGGCATTTTTCAGAAGGCACAGAAATTGGTAAAAATAGAAAAAATCAAAAATATAGGAAAGATAAATAGGATGGATTTATAGGTATTCTGCCAAGAGTTCTTTGCGGGGCCGAGGGATGACCACTTCCGAGACCAATAGCCCCCGGCGTCGAGCCTCTTCGGCGGCTGCCTGGACTCCGGCCCGCACATCGGCTACCGTACCTGTAAGGAGCAAAAACCCTTTGCCGCCCAAGGCCATGGCCACATGAATCCGAAATAAGATCACATTGGCAGCCTTGGCCGCCGCATCCGCCGCCGCTAAAATGCTTACCCCACCAAACGTCTCCACCACCCCCAAGGCACCGTCATGATCATGCGGCAAAACCACCGATTGGCCCAACGCCGGGAAGACCGATTCATGCACATTGGGCAGTATCAACCAATCGATCAGGCTATCTTTAGCCTCTTGAATACCGGCCCGAACCGCTGCTTCCACGTCGCTTACCGAACCGGCTACCACAATCAGGTATTTGCCGGAACAAATCGTCCGGGCAATCACTAGCTCCACCTTGCCCGCTTTGAGCATGGTGTCTTCAACCTGATAGCCTAGACCGATACTAGAAAGTTCTACGGCGCCTATCGACTTCGGTACCGACATAGTTCCGCTCACTTCCCAACGGCGAACTCAACATCAGGGTCTTCGGATACCAAGAGGGTTTTGTTAGTTTTCTGGTGGTTGTTGAGAGGGAAACCGGAAAGGAGCCGGGGCTGGCAGCTTCGCTCTCTCACTGGCTCTTACTCCGCTTCGATCCAGACGACGGTTTCGGCCACGGCAGTGATTCGTCCGTCGATGGAAGCATGAACCGGGGCACCCAGAGCAGGTTTGCCGTTCTGTTCCGGCAGTCGACCTACCAGTTGGCCTTTGCGGACCCGTTGGCCCGGCGCAACCACCGGCACACAAGGAGCTCCCACATGTTGTTTCAACAAAATTCCCACCCGACGGGTGGTTAAAAGTTCCCTCTGTAAGGGACCATCGTTGGGGAATTCGCCCAAGCCTAATTTATGCATTAGCCGAGCCATCGGCGCTTTGCGGTTGGCCAGATGCAGACCAGCCCGTTCTGGCACAAACGGCGGATTCGGCCATCGCTGGCCCTCCTTCAACAGCCGACGTTTATTCTCCGCACAGACGTTTTTCGGATCTAGATCTTCTGGGCAGGAGTAAAGACTACAAAGGTTGCATTCGCAGCAAAAAACGGTTCCTTGGACGTTGGCTTGGCCTACTAGGTTAAACCCTAAGCTTCGCATAGCCCGATGCGGCTCGATCGGATGACCCAAAAGCCAACGGGGACATAGCTCGGTGCAGAAACTGCACTGATCACAAGCCGATCTGCCAATGCGGGTAATCTGCGCCCAGTCTTGCCGACGCCGGCGGACCATCGGATGGTCCTGGTCCAGGACTATGATACCGCCTAAGGTTTTATCGACCAGGCAGTGGGGATCGTTTTCTAACCGTCCCATCATCACTCCGCCGAGGAAATACCACGGATTAGGCACCGTGGCACCCCCGGCAGCCTCCACACACTGGCCCACCGTTACCCCTACCGGAACCCGAACAGTAACCGGCTGACGAACCGCTCCGCCGACGGTCAAATATTTTTCGGTAACCGGCTCCCGATCACTTCGGGCAATATTGAAGGCCGTCTCCACGTTAATGACCACCGCGCCGACATGCAGCGGCAATCCGCCCGGTGGCACCACTCGGCCCAGCACATCATAGACTAAGATCATCTCATCGCCAGCTGGATAGCAGTCTCGCAGCGGGGCTAGTTCCATCCGTCCGGAAAGCCGAGACCGTAACCTCTCCATGACTTCCTGGTATTTTTCTTTAATCCCGATAATGGCCCGCTGGGCGCCGACTAGCTCCATGGCAGCGGCCAGCCCCGCAACCACCACCTCCGTTTCATGTCGAAGCAGTTCCTTATCTTTGTGCAACAACGGTTCACATTCTGCCGCATTCAGGACCACCGTATCCACTTTAGCCGACAATTTCACATGCGTTGGGAACCCCGCTCCGCCAGCGCCGACCACCCCAGCTTGCCGAATATCTTCGAGCGTTATTTTTGACATGATCTACCCCATCCTCATAGCAACGCGTCTTTCTAGTATAGCCTACCGGAGAATCGAAGGACAGCTTTCCGAGGATTGGGTGCGGGTGAAATTCTGTGGTTCCGTTAGGCAAACTAAAATGCCCTAACCCTCAGAAATCGGCTTTGCACAGCAGCTAGAGATTTTATTCCGGATATGAAAACCTACACTCCTCCCAGACATTCATAGCCTCTGAATCTGCAAGACGATGGTTCCTATGGCTGAAGATGCCAGCCAGGGAATGGAGACTAGCTATCTTCCCATTGCTTCCTAAACGACCACAAAAAAACAACCACACTCTCGTGATTCTACTGGGCCTGGGAGCGAAAACGTCGCCAATCGATGCCCAGTTTTCGCATCCGGGCACGCAAGGTGTGGGGATTGATTTTCAGCAGTGCTGCGGCGCCGAATGGCCCCTCGATCCGACCCTTGCAGAGGACCAAAGCCTTCTGGATATGCTGTCGCATTGCCTCATCTAAGGGAGCAAGGGGTTTGGTAGCGGGTGGATAACCTACTGAGACGTTTAGGGGTTCGGTTTCTGGGGTTGAAGGAGTTGAAAGCTCTCCGGCTTGCAGAGCCGGCCATCGTTTGGTTTCAGGAAGCGGTTGACATCCAGACACTCTCTCCCAGGCAGCCGACAAGCCACGGGGGCTCTCCAGCCTAGGACCAGCTTCTAATCCCTGTGGAGGACCAGCGGCAAGCAAGCCAAGGTTTTTTTCCTGAGGGAGCAGAGCTGGAACAGGCGGAAACATCCCCAAGGCCCGGGCTACTTCTAGACGTCGGCCTTCACCCAAGATGGCAGCTCGGTCAATCACACTGGCCAATTCCCGCACATTGCCTGGCCAATCGTACGACTGCAAAAGGGCAATATCCTCTTCGGTGGGCATAACCACTGGCAGGCCGAAGCGGATGGCGGCTCGCTGGGCAAAGTGTCTGGCCAATGGACCAATATCCTCTCGCCGGTCCCGAAGCGGTGGCAAAAAGATCGGAAACACAGCAATTCGATACCAGAGATCTTCCCGGAATCGGCCCTGGGCCACCATAGCAGCCAAATCCCGATGCGTAGCGGCCACGATGCGCACATCGACGTGGATCGGCTGATGACCACCGACTCGTTCTAGCCAACCGTCTTGTAAAATCCGTAGGAGCCGAACCTGGGCTGCCGGAGGCAGTTCGCCGATTTCGTCCAAAAGCAGGGTGCCGCCGTCGGCTCGCTCAAACCAACCTTTATGCGTTTCCACCGCCCCGGTAAATGCACCCCGCTCATGGCCGAACAGTTGCGAATCGATCAGTTCCGGGGGAATGGCTCCGCAGTTGACCCGCACAAACGGCCGATCGGCCCGACTGGAACGCTGATGAATGGTTCGGGCGATCAGTTCTTTGCCAGTGCCGGTTTCGCCTAATAGAAGCACTGGCACATCACTTCGGGCCACCAGTTCCACCCGCTCCATGACGGCCCGGAGACCGGATTGCTCACCGATGATGGTGTCGGCCAATTTTTCTCGTCCTAAACGGGTAAGCAGCGAGAGGCGTTCGGCTTCGGCAGCTTCTCGAAGTCGCTCTAATTCTCGAAGATGCTCATAATTTCGTAAACCGGCTGTCAGAGGTTCTACCAAGCTTTGGGCAATTCGCACATGGAGAGGGCGGAAACGTTGGTCAGCTAAGGCCTCTAGGATGAGCAAACCAAACCGATCCCTTTCCCAAGGCAATGCTGCCAGGAGAACTTCTCCGGTAATTCCTCGAGGCACAACTGCCGGCAAGCACGATGGAGAGCGGCTGTCTGTTCGAAGCACCGCGAGTTGCCCCTGCCGACACCAATCTAACAGGGGGGGAATTCGTTCGGCAGGCAATTCAGTTTGGGCTTCCGGCAGTTGGCCCTCCGCAGGGGCAATCGCTAGGGTTTCCACCAGATGCCGTTGTGGGTCGATCCGGCGCACTAGGAGTCGGGCCAAAGGCAGATACTCGGTCAGTCGGTTGGCAATGGCTAAGACCGATTCTTCCAGGGCAATATGTCGGCAGGTTTCCCGCCACAGGTCCAGTTGCAGCTGGGTAAGCCGGGGGGATGGATTTGCCACCGGAGTGCCTCCATACCAGATTATAATACAGAAATTCTATCTTTTATGATACTCATGCCTATATTATAACACAGAAAAACCAGATTATATTCTACTGCCACCATTTCCCCTCCCTATTCCCTTATCTCCCTTCCCTCTCACCGACCTGCCCCTTGGAAAGGAAAAACCTTTAGAAATCCATAACCCCTTACTAAAAAAAGAGTTATAAACAAACTCCGCTTTAAATTCCCTTCCAGCATTCGGGGAGCCTAAAATCTGCTTGCTTTTCCCCCCAAAGGAATCCTACTTGCATAAAGCAAACCAAAGGCCTTTCTATTGCCCCCTTGGGGGGCAAAAAATTAGGTTTCTGGTTGGACCTGCAGAGTGGTTGGTTAGACTTGGGGCAATTGTCCCCGATTTCCTTTTTGCCAAGACCTCTACAAAAAGGAGTTCTCCCAGTGCAACAGGATCATAGGCTAATCCGTGTTCTCAGGTCCTTAGCCTCAGTGTCTGGAATTCTAATGGGCCGGAGAGAGAACAGTTTCCTAGCTGGACTCTGGGTGCTGAGCCTTGTCATGGGAGTGGTATGCTGGATTGGTTGCGGCCATCAGCAACCCGCTGGAGTCATTGAATTCCTTAATGTTTCCTACGATCCAACCCGGGAGTTTTATCGGGAGTTGAACGAAACCTTTGCTGCCAAATGGGAGGAAACCACTGGTCAAAAAGTGCTGATCCGGATGTCCCACGGCGGCAGCGGCAAACAGGCGCGGGCTGTCATCGACGGCCAAGAAGCCTCCGTGGTTACTCTAGCCTTGGCCTATGACATTGACGCTATCAGCCAGAAGGCAGGCCTCCTGCCGCCAGATTGGCAGAAACGTCTTCCAGAAAACAGTTGTCCGTATCGGTCGACCATTGTGTTTTTGGTCCGCCGAGGCAATCCGAAGGCCATCCGGGATTGGCCGGACTTAATCAAAAATAATATTCAAATTATCACTCCCAATCCGAAGACCTCTGGCGGTGCCCGGTGGAACTATCTAGCTGCCTGGGGGGCTGTACTGAAACAGGAGCTGGGAGACTGGAAAAAACTGCGGGATCCGGCCTTTTCGGCTCAGGTAGCCGCAGCTCAGCAAAAGGCCCGCCAATTCCTCAAAGAGCTATTCCGTCGAGTGCCGGTCCTGGATACCGGCGCCCGAGGTGCTACCATGACATTCGTGCAGCGAAAGATCGGCGATGTGCTGTTGGCCTGGGAAAACGAAGCCCTTTTAGCTGTTAAACAACTCGGCCCTGAACAGGTGGAAATTGTAACCCCATCGATTAGCATCCTGGCTGAGCCGCCAGTTGCTCTGGTCGATGCGGTGGCCGATCGGCTAGGCACCCGCCAGGTAGCCCAGGCATATTTAGAGTTTTTGTATTCGCCACAGGGGCAGCAGTTGGCGGCAAAACATTTTTATCGGCCGGTTCGCCCAAAGGATGTAGCACCGGAACTGCTTGCCCAGTTTCCGAAACTGGAACTTTTTACCATCGAGGAAGTCTTTGGCGGGTGGGCCAAGGCCCAAAAAGAACATTTCGATGACGGCGGAATCTTTGATCAAATCCTCCTGGAACTTCAAAAACAACGTTGACCGTTCTCCTATAAGAACTGGTGTTAGCAGATGTTTGGTTGGCCTCGAGTTTCGCCAAGGGTTTTGCCCGGGTTTGGGTTGACGTTGGGGCTGACGCTTCTTTACTGGAGTCTGATGGTTTTTCTGCCGGTCATAGCGCTGCTGATGCGGGCCGCTGGCATTGCTTGGGATCAATTGCTCCAGACGATTACCGAACCTCGGGTGTTAGCCGCTTTGGGGTTAAGTTTTGGCGGAGCGGCGTTGGCGGCGGCTCTAGATACGGTCTTTGGATTTATGGTGGCATGGGTGTTGGTGCGGTACCGATTTCCGGGCCGGCGACTGTTGGATGCCTTGATCGATTTGCCATTTGCCATGCCCACGGCGGTTTCGGGCATCGCCTTAACGAGCCTGTATGCTCCCAGTGGATGGATTGGCCAGTGGCTCGTCCCATTAGGGATTGAGGTGGCCTATACCCGGCTCGGAGTGGTGATTGCTCTGATGTTTATAGGGCTGCCGTTTGTGGTTCGCACCTTGCAACCTGCTCTGGAGCAACTGGATCCGGAATTGGAAGAGGCGGCGGTTTGTTTGGGCGCAGGCCGGTGGGCGACCTTATGGCGGGTGATCCTGCCGACGCTCCGACCGGCTCTGCTAACTGGTTTTAGTTTGGCCTTCTCCAGAGCCGTGGGTGAATATGGAACCATTGTATTCATCTCCGGCAACCTCCCAATGAAAACTGAAATTGCTCCGCTTTTGATCGTGGTGAAACTGGAGCAGTATGATTATGCTGGGGCGGCGGCTATTGCCGTGGTCATGCTCGTAGCGGCCCTGTTGCTGCTAACATTAATCCACCGATGGCAGACCGGTTATTCCTTTTTGCGTGCATGAAAGACTGGAATGTTGTCGATCCTTGGCCCTTCCGGATTTGCCTCTCCCCACCAAAGCAGAGGAATTTCTAATGGCGGCCAGTTTGAGGTCTAACTCCCGACACCATATCCGGGGGCACGCTCCGGCAAGTGATTTGACGGAGCCGTGGCCAATTCGCCTAGCCCTGATTTTGGGAACGATACTTTTCTTGGGACTTTTCTTGGTTTTGCCATTGGTGGCAGTATTTGCACAAGCACTGGCCAAGGGATGGGAGGCTTATCAGTCGGCTTTGTGCCAGCCGGATACTGTAAGTTCCATTTGGCTGACACTTTTGACCACAGCCATCTGTGTGCCAATAGGCACACTTTTCGGCCTGGCCGCAGCCTGGTGTTTGGGCAAGTTCGATTTTCCGGGTCGAAAGCTCCTTTTGGCCTTGTTGGATTTACCGCTTTCGGTCTCCCCAGTGGTGGTAGGGCTGATGTTTGTGTTGGTCTTTGGTCGGCACGGCTGGCTGGGCTATTGGCTGGAAAGCTACGGAATAAAAATAATTTTTGCTGTGCCGGGGGTGGTGCTGGTTACCCTGTTTGTAACAGGCCCGTATGTGGCCCGAGAACTTATCCCTTTGATGGAAGCTCAAGGCACTGAAGCGGAAGAAGCCGCCCTGGTGCTAGGAGCCAATGGCTGGCAGACTTTCTGGCGGGTAACCCTACCACAGGTGAAATGGGGACTACTATACGGAATTATCCTCTGCAACGCTCGGGCTATGGGCGAATTCGGCGCTGTATCTGTAGTCTCCGGCCATATCCGAGGCAAAACCAATACAATGCCCCTACAAGTGGAAATCCTTTACAATGAGTACGATTTTGTGGGAGCCTTTGCGGTGGCTTCGCTGCTAGCGGGGCTGGCTCTGATAACCCTGGTGTTGAAGACCATCTTAGAATCCAAAACAGCCCATCAGATGGCCCTGGCCCAGGTCAGTGGACCAGAAACCACAGTAGCCATTAACTCCAACGGAGCAACCTAACATACCCCCCTGCTATACTACGAAAGCCTCTCTCCAGAAATCGGATCCCTGCGTAAGCAGGCATCCAACTTCAAGAAGGAGTCTAGAGCCTCGCTTGCGCCAAAATCGCAGAGTAGAGATACCTCCACAAATGAGCATCCCCTCCTATAGAGGCAAAAGCAATGAGCATCGAAGTCCGCCATATCAGTAAGACGTTTGGGCGTTTTCGGGTCTTGCGGGATGTCAGCCTACGAGTGGAGACAGGCGAGCTGGTGGCACTGTTAGGACCTTCCGGATCGGGCAAAACCACTCTGTTGCGGATTATTGCCGGGCTGGAACAGCCAGATCCCGGCAGTGGGGCGATTCTGTTCCATGACGAGGATGTGGCTGACCAGCGGGTAGGGGACCGGGCAGTGGGGTTTGTCTTTCAACATTATGCACTGTTTCGACACATGACGGTCTTTGAGAACATTGCGTTTGGATTGCGGGTTCGGCCGCGCAGGCTCCGACCCAGCCCCGTCCAGATCCGGCAGAGAGTGGAATGGCTGTTGCATCTAATGCAACTGGATTTTTTGGCGGATCGGTATCCCCATCAGCTTTCCGGTGGGCAACGACAACGGGTGGCCCTGGCACGGGCCTTGGCCATCGAACCAAAAGTGCTCCTTTTGGACGAGCCGTTCGGCTCGCTAGACGCCAAAGTCCGACAGGAATTACGAGGTTGGCTCCGGCGGCTCCATGACGAAATTAAGTTAACCAGCCTCTTTGTTACCCATGACCAAGAGGAGGCCCTGGAACTAGCCGACCGCATCGTCGTCATGAACGAGGGTAAAATTGAGCAAATTGGTACCCCTGACGAGGTCTTTCATTCTCCCAAAACAGAATTTGTGGCTTGCTTTCTCGGCCAGGTGAACCGATTTTCCGGCCGCTTAGAGCGAGGCAAAGTACATTTTGCCACTTTCGAGTGGCTAGCCCCACCAGAGGCTCAAGAAATCTCTTGTTTAGCGAATATCTTTGTCCGCCCTCATGACCTACAGGTGTTGGTAGAGCCCAACGGCCAACCCACCCTGGCCGCTCGAATCGACCATATCCATTCGGCCGGGCCAAAGGTACGATTGGAGCTAACGGCCGACAACGGTCAGAAACTGCTGGCCGAAATCACCCAAGACCAATACCGCACCAAGCAGTTGAGTGTCGGAAGCCGAGTCTTCCTTAACCCGCAAAATATCAAAGTATTTCCCCTCCCCTCACAAGAAGGTGGGAAAGGATGAGTAAATTATTAGCTAGGCGGCCCTTCGGATGAAAAGGCTGTACTAAAATCGCATTTCCACTAGAAAAACAGTTTACCTTCCCGAAATCCCTCCAATCCCCAAATGCCCTGGTTTACAGAACCTTCGATGGTAGGACCGCACATCGCAAAATCCATCCAGAAACCTCAAAATTCTGCCCACTCTCAACATGCCTATTTCCGGACAGCCTTTAAGCTCGACTTTTGCCATTTTTGGTTTCGTCCCAGAAAGGGAAAGCTCTAACTTCTTGTAATTATTGGACTTAGGAAATTGAGTGAACGAAAGGAGGTTTCGTCGTAACTATTGGAAGCAAAAGCAGTTAGGAAAAATGGCAAAAGTCGAGCTAAGGGGACAACAGCGTGGTGTGCGCAAGCTCTGGATTGCCGGGCTGGGCAGAGGCTGTCGGCAAATATTTTACTACCAAAGCGAGCAGTTTTTCCCGTTCAAACGGTTTCACCAAGTAATCGGTGCAGCCAGTCTCCAAGCATTGGCGTGAGGAATACTGGTCGGATAGGGCGGTGATGGCCAGGATAGGGCCTTGATAACCCGCTTGCCGGAGATATCGGGTCGCCTGAAAGCCATCCATACCAGGCAACAGCATATCCATCAGGATCAGATCGTACGGCCGTTGGCCGGTACCAGCCTTCATGGATTGCAGCACCCGTTGGACCGCCTGGTGGCCGTCAGCAGCAATATCTACTTGTAGACCAGCTTTCCGGAGAAGGAAACTGATAAGACGCTGATTTTCTGGGCCATCTTCGGCTAAAAGCACCCGGCCATGAAGCTTCTGGCCAAGCTGGAGCTGATCCTGGGGTGCCAGGAGTCCACCCGACGGAAGCAGTCGGCCAGCCGAAGGCAACTCCGCCGCTTTGAGCATCGGCAAGCTCAGAACAACAATAGTACCATCGCCGGAAATATTTTTGATTTCTAACGCCCCGCCCAGCAGATGGACTAGCTTTCGGCACACCAGCCAGCCTATGGTCTCCACAGGAGGGCTTTCGGGGTCCTGGCTGCTTTGAGTCGATAAATCGCCCGTGGCCAACGGGAGTGCATTTGACGTAATGGCTTGGCCGGAATCGATCAATTGGATCTGCAAGTGGGGAGACTTCTGGTCCGAAACCAATCGGCCTTTCAACTGAATGGTACCCAGTTCCGTACTTTCGATGCTCCAGGAAAGTAGATGCAGAAGAATTCTTTCTAGGAGGTTGGCATCAGATACAAATGTTTCTTCTGACGGCCCTTCCCACTGAAGGTGTAGGTCAAGGCCTTTGGCCTTGGCTAACGGCTGAGCGGCTTTGTCCAAGCGGATAAACAATTCCCGGGGGGAAAACCGTTTTGGTGTTGGCCGAAGAGCGTGGGCCTCTAACTCCGCCCAAAGCCTACAGTTGTCCACCATCGTGCGAACCATCCGGCCATGGCGATCAATCGCATAGAGCGTCTGAACCAACTCAGGCTGATGGATGGCTTGCAGAAGCATGTCATTGCTAGCTAGAATTTTTTCCACTGGTTCCAGGAGCCGATCAGCGGCTTTGGCAATCCATTGGCTCCATTGCTGCCAGGGCGCAGGCTTTGAAGACCTCTCTGGCACCCCTGCCAACGGAACTTGGGGTTGTTTTTCCGATAGCCGCTGTAACTGGCAACCAAGCTCAGCTAATTCATCTTGGCTGTGCGAGTGCCAATGGATCGGCTGCTTGCCTTCAGCAAGCTGAGTGGCTGCCTCGGTTAGGAGCCGCACCCGCCCTAAAACATGTTTCCCCATCCAAATCAAGGCCAGCACCCCAGCCAACAAAGCTACCACCGTACCAGAGGCTATCCACCGCCGATGCCGAGCCAACAAAAACCCCAACCGATGCACCAAAGCCTGGGCATTGGCTTGCAGCCGATTCCGTTCCGTTTCCACCGCCCGACAGAACTGTTCCATCGTCGTCTGGCTGACGGAAATATTCGGACTGGTTAAAGGCTTCCAAGGCGGACTGTCTCCCTGAATCCCCTCGTTTTCCTCACCTTCTATTCTCCCCAACGTGCTATTGACATACTGGTGGGCCCACTCCTGCCAGGTTTTCCAGGGGACTCCAAAACCCCAGCTCTCCTTTGCACCAGCAGTGTTTTGAACATCCTTCTCTGCCAGCATATCCACCAGGGCCTTGGCAGCCTTCATCCAGGCTTCCACAGCTGGCTCTTGCCTCGCAGATTCTGCCATTGTCTCCCGAATTTTCCCCTCTAAATGCTTGCAGGCGGCTATTTGAGCACTGATCCGACTCAAAAACTTCTGTTCGCCTAGATTTTCCTCCAACTCCCAGCAGGTCCACTGGATTCGGCTCAGATAAAGGTGATTCATCCCGGTAGCCACGAGCAGAAAGGCCAACATTAGCCCTGCTCCCCAGGCCAATTGGCGACCTAGTCGGTTCCTGCCCCTAGAAACCCGCTCTTTACCCCTTCTCTCCGTTTCCATCCGACCCACCTCAACACTGATGCCATTGCCAAAGGATTTCTCACTTTACTACTAAAGTTGTATATTAATCTCCTTCTAAAGTGGGGTTCCTCATGGTATATTTACTCTTTTCCCCTCCAACTACATTCAAATCACCTCCCAACTACATCCAAACCGGGCTGAAAAGAACACCCAAACCAAAAAAAGAATAGCAGACCAGCAGGTAGGCTAGGGTCTTTCGACAGTTTTTCCCCAGTTTGCCCCTTCCGGCTACCCCTATTAGCCACTTCCGAGTAAAAAGAATAGGTATCTAAAAAAGTTTAGCTTAAAAAAACCCTTGATGGCCCAAAATTGAACCATTGTTTTGGCTCAAGCAGCCCCTTTTCTAGCTGCGAGAGTCCATTCTCTTCCTCTAAGACTCGTGTTATATACCACTTTTTGGGAAGGTTTCACTACCTTAATGGAGGTATATACCCCCCCGAATAGGTGGATAACCAACCTCTCAAAAGAAGTCCACTGTTACTTGGAAAAATGAAACCATTAGGGAAAGACCATTTTGGAAGCTCAGGAAGTGTTTGGTCTTAGAAATTTTCCCATATTGCCTATTTTGCACATTTTTCAAAGACTTTCGGGATTTGCGTAAAGGCCTCTCCGACTCCCGCCCGTTAACTTGTCCAATGAGCACCGAGTACTCTTGGACTAGTATGCGTGCTTCGGTTGGAGCGAACCTCCCTCTTTTTTTGTGGTCGCTGTTATACACAAGTGGCGGTGAAGCGTTCGAACTTCACTTTAGGCAAATCACTTTAGGCAAATCCCAAAAGCTCGTGGAACAACGCAGAACGGATAAAAATAGGCGATCTCTAAGACTGGCTTTGAAACCAAGCACTTTTTGCTCTGGGAAGTGATTCTTTCCTAAA
>JANXAQ010000175.1 GCA_025062105.1 Thermoguttaceae bacterium | reverse complement strand
CACCAGCTCCCAGTCAGTGGTTTGGGATGCCCAACCGCTTAACCCGTTGAAAGGCAATAGGGTACCAGAGTAATTTTGGTGGAGTGCTCGGCTCAGGCGCAGGAAGTTGGAAAGGGCCTTTGGGGATGGCTGGCCCAGTTGCCCTTGGTCCATAACCTCCCTTCTGGAGAGGAATTTTTCAGAAAAGGGACCCAATATTTCTTTCATGATTTCCCATGTTCCCCAGATTGCCTAACTTTATTTTTTAATATCCATTGGCTGCAAACGCCAGGAACCTGATTCCCTACTCGCCAAAGGGTGAGTTTGGGAAGGAACATCGCGTTAGTAATCTCAAGGGCCTAATTGATGGGCGAACTGGCTCCTTGTCAGGCGAGTCGGTTTTTGCTCTGGGTTGATGGGGGCGGAGGGTATTTGATTTGCCTTAAAGAAATGGTGGTCTTAGGCCATGCTGATGGGGGGCCAGAAGTGGATATACCTCTGTTGGCACCTATTAGCCCCCAGCATCTACGCCTTTGGCGTGAACCGGAGGGGTATTTGATCGAACCGTTGGAATCGGTCTTGGTAGAAGGGCGAGTGGTGGAGGGGCTAAGTTGGCTGCGGGACGGCAACCATATCCAGCTGGGGGGCACAGTACGGATGCGATTCCGCCTGCCGCATCCGTACAGTTTAACTGCCCGTTTGGAGCTATTGAGTGCTCATCGGACCGAACCTCGCACCAACAGTGTGCTGCTGATGGGCCAGAGCTGTCTGGTAGGGCCGGAGTCCAACTGCCATATCTTCTGCCCCTGGATGCGCAGGCCGGTGGTACTTTTTCGGTATCAGGGGGGCTTATATTGTCGGACGGAGGGGTGGCTAGAATTGGATGGACACCGGCAGGAAACTATGGCCGGTCCTCTATCTGCCAACAGCCGCCTGAGGGCCGAAGGGCTCTCTTTAGGCCTTGAAGCCTTTTAGAGGGTGTCTGGCTCTGTTGAAACCCTTTGCGTTCGGAGGCCTAAACCCACCAAAACGGAAGAAAAACCGACCAGTATGGCCAAAACCTCCCCAGACTGCGGGCAACAGAGCCAAGGTGTCTGAAAAGGGATGAAGCAGTCTTCCTTATTCTACTGGCCGGCGCAGACTTTGGCGAGCCAAGGTGTCGAAATCTTGGGCTGTAGCCCCTCTTAAGTAGGGGAAACAGTTCGGCAGCCGAGGAAGCCAAAACGCTTTTTCAGACAGCTTTTTAGCTTGACTTTAGCTCGACTTTTGCCATTTTTCCTAACTGCTGTTAGCTCCGAGAGTTGTGGCCACATCTTCGTTTGTTCACCTAATTTCCTAACCCCAATAGCTGCAAAGAGTTAGAGCATCTTTCTTCCAAAGCGAGGCCAAAAATGGCAAAAGTCGAGTTACTAAGTCCAGTAATTCCAGGGAGTTAGAACTTTCTGATTTCGGCAGAACACCAAAATTGGCAAAAGTCGAGTTGGGGCACCCGGATGGTGGAGAGACGGAGGCAGGTTAAGATGTTGTTTTGTATAGAGTTCTCTCTCTGCCTTCTTACGTAGGTTATACTTTATCCAAATACAGACCACTTTCTGCCGAGGAGATGAGAATTTTAGGAACCTCTGCATAATTCAAGGAGGATATTATTATACTATTTTGGTTTGTTCTCCTTTTACCCCAACATATAGAGTTGCTAGCATTGCTAGCAGCCAATCGATAGTAGATGTTCGACTAGGAGAGCGGGAAAGCGTAAGAATCAAAAATTCATGAAGTTCACTATATGTTCAGGTTTTGCAGAGGTCCTTTATTTTTACATACCTCGGCATAACTCAAAGGAGATATTTTTATACCATTTGAGCATTCTTCCCCTCTAGCGCCATGGATAGGGTTGCTAGCCTGCCAGCTATCTAATCATATAGTAGGTGGTTGACTGAGGCGGGCTAAGCCTACCGAATCAAAGGTTCTTGAAGTTTCTTCTATGTTCAAGATGATGCGGAGGTTCCTTTGTACCATTTTGGTTGCCATTAACTTGGACCTAATTGCATTCCTTGGGATTGCTAACACAATCAGCATCCTACCCATGGTAGGCGTGTGAGAGCGCAGCCAATAGGTATTGAATTAAAGGTCATTTAGTTCACTATATGTTCAGGGTTTTGCAGTGGCTGCTCTGTGGGCAAGCTCGGTGCAAATCGGCCTTTTGGGAGGTATCCAGGTGGATTATACCCGGATCGTTTTAGGAAGCCTGGTGGCGGGATGGATAATAGCTTGTTTGGGTGGCTATGGCCTCGGGGCGGCTGAGGAGGGGTTTTCGGAAGGTGCGGGGATGGTATTGGTGGATCGGGCCGATGCGACCCTAGAGACTGAGCTGGATCGGGCCAAATCGCTGCTAGCCGCCCGGCAATGGGAAGAAGCTATTCGGAGCCTTCGAGAGCTGACGGAACGAGCCGGTAGCAAGTTGGTAGCCATTGACCGGCATCGACTGATCCCCCTGCAGACTTATGTCCAGCTTCTTCTTTGCCAGTTACCGGCCGATGGTTTAGCCGTCTATCGCCGGCAAGTGGATCCGCTGGCCCAAAGGTGGTATGAGGAAGGCCGCCGCCAGCAGGACCGTCGGTTGCTGCGCCAGGTGGTCGAACAGGCCTTTGTCAGCAGTTGGGCCGACGATGCCCTTTGGCTTTTGGGAGAAATGGCCTTGGAGGCGGGGGAATATGCGGAAGCTCGGTGGTACTGGGAGCGACTGATCCCAGGGCGATTGTTTTCCGGCGGACAAGTTCCCGAGCCGACTTTTACGAAACAGCCAGCCGGAGCGGAGGGATCTGGCCCGGCTCATGGTGCCACGCTGCGCGGTTGGCTCGCCTATCCGGATCCGGCCATAGATGTGGCAGCCGTGCGGGCCCGATTGGTGTGCACTTCCATCTTGGAAGGTTCTTTGCAGCGGGCGCAGGAGGAACTCCGGGAATTGGCCCGATTGCATCCGGAAGCGGAAGGGCGATTGGCTGGCAGGCAGGTTCGGTTTGTAGAGGCCTTGGCAGAGATGCTGTCCGAAGCCAGCAGATGGCCGCGGTGGAAAGATTCTGGGGATTGGCCTACTTTTGCCGGCAATCCGGAGCGAAATGGTCGTGTTAGCCAAGTGGGGCCGGTCGGCCCCGTCCGATGGCGGGCGGAGTTGCCTGGGTATCCGAGCGGGCAACCAGAAGTTGCCTCTTCGGCCGCCCCCCCGGCTGTGGCGGAATCCCTGCGCATGGGCCTTGGTTACTATCCAGTAGTGGTCGGGCGATGGATTTTTGTAGCTACTTTGTGGGAGATATATGGCTGGGATCTTTGGACGGGCAGACCCCTTTGGCACCAGGGACGCATTTATCGCGATCCGATGGACATTACAGCGCAGTCGGCCTTGGTGCCTCGGCACCTGTGGGGTAGGCCGCGATGTACCTTAACGGTGCATGGCAATCGGCTGTACGCTCGGATGGGCAGTCCGGTAACAGCCTGGGGGCAGGACAGTTCTGGGGCGACGGCAGGTGGGTATATAGTTTGTTTGGACCTGGAGGCGGAAGGTCGGTTATTGTGGAAGCAGTCGCCCGAAGGCCCTGGCTGGGCGTTTGAAGGCACTCCGGTAGCCGAGAGTGGATCGGTGTATGTAGCGATGCGACGGTCCGAACTCGGACCCCATGTACATGCGTATGTTACCTGTTTCGATGCGGAGACCGGGCGGGTGAAATGGAGGACATTTGTATGTGGAGCAGAACCGCCCGTGCGAAACGTGCCTCAGACCACCCATCAGCTGCTTACCCTTCAAGGGCAAACCCTTTATTATAATACCAATCTGGGTGCGGTGGCCGCCCTACGGACTAGCGACGGCCAAATCCAATGGATTCGCCTTTATCCTCGCAGCAGACTGCCTAGCAGCGGCCCGATCCCCCGGCATTGGGCCAGACAGTTGACTCCCTGTGTGTGGGACCGAGGACTGCTTTATGTAGCCCCGGCCGATACTCCTTCTATTTTTTGCCTAGATGCCGCCACAGGCCAGCTGCTTTGGCAAACGGGCCCGGAATTGGCAGATGCCGTGCATCTGTTAGGGATCTGGGAGGATCGACTGATTGCCACAGGGGAACGGGTCTATGGTATTGCTACCACCGGGGCCCGGCGCGGACAGGTAGTCTTCCGATGGCCAGACGGGCCAGATCGGTTGGGATACGGTCGAGGGGTTTTGGCCCAGGGACAAATCTGGTGGCCTACCCGAGATACCATCCACCTGCTGGATGCTCGGACCGGCCAACCCATTCGGGAAATCCTCCTACGCCCCCTGCAGACCGGCGGAGGCAACCTGGTAGCTGCGGGCGGCCTATGGATCATCGCCGGCGAAAACCAACTGGTCTGCCTCGGCCCCCAATCCTCAACAAGCTGCGAATCGGAACCAGCACAAACAACACCTCAACCAACAGGAATAACCCAAGGCAACGGAAAATAACCCAATGCCTACCCTTTAGCGAACCTGATTCAATCACGCTGGGAGGGTTCAATAGCTCCCGGATTCCTTCTTCGGCCCCCTGAAAGAAGAATGGTCTAACTGCTTGTAACTATTGGAGTTATCGGCTGTGCCGAAACAGCCATTCGGACCAGAAGAATAGTTTATCTTCCTGAATTGTTCCGAATCCTCAAAAGTTTGATTTTCCAGCATCCTCAAGGAGAACCGAGCATGCTTAGATCCGTCCGAAAAGCCCAAAATTCCAATCTTCTCAGGCCAGGTTCGGACTCCACATTGGCCACGTTGGGCCTCCTGTCAAAAGGGCAAATCGCTACCTTTTGGAATTATTGGAGTTAGCACATGGTGTGAATAAAGGAAGGCCCGGCGTAACTGCTAAAGACAAAACAGCTTAAGAAAAACGTCAATAGTCGAGCTGAGAGCTATCCTGAAATGGTCTTTCTACCCGAAAAGCAGTTTACCTTTCTAATTATTTTCCAGAATCCCGGGAGGTGCTGTGTTATAGAAGTTTGGATGGCAGGGCCGGTGAGCCTAAAACCGATTAAGAAGCCTCAACATCCTAATTTCAAGACGCTTGTTAACTTGATTTTTGCCTTTTTTCCTAACTGTTTTTGCTTCCAGGAGTTACAATAACCCCCCTTGTTCACCCAATTTCCTAAGTCCAATAGTTACAAGAAGTTAGAACTTTTCCCCTCCGGAAGGAAGCTAAAAATAGCAAAGTCGACTTCCCTTTAACTCGACTTTTGCCATTTTAGGCCTTTTCCCGGAAGGGGAAAACTCTAAATCTTTGTCTCTGTTGGACTTAGGACATTGTGTGAACAAAAGGGAGTCTCGTCGTAACTACTGGAAACAAAGAGAGTTAGGGAAAATGGCAAAAGGCGAGCTTAAGAGTTCCCAGGAAACATCTTTTTGTTCACGCAATGCCTAACTTCGATTGTTGTAAGCACTTAGAGCGTTCCCTATCCCTGGGGAGCTAAAAATGGTAAAAGCCGCTCTTAACCTCTTAAAATAAAGAGACGTGCAAGATGCGGCTGAAATTCTGTGGTTCAATGGAGCAAATAAGAATCCCACACAGGCAAAACAAGCCTAACAGGCGGAAATCCCGCTTTGGCCAGGAGCCACTCATTTTATCCCAGATACGCAGACCTAAACTCCTCTGCAGAAAGTCATAGCCACGGGCCTTGGAATCCGAGGGTTTTTATTCCTGAAGACGCCAGCCAGAGGCAGTAGCATGGAACTAGGCCCAGGCTATCTTCTCCCTACTTCCAAAACGGGCCACAAAACATTAGCTTACCTTGTAGGAAGCAGGGGGCGGTAAGAGGAGAACTGACATAAACCAAACGGAAACAGGAGCGAGGAGCGGCAGGATGAGTCCGGAGGATGATCGGCAGGCATTAGAAAAGCTACATCAGGCCTATCAAGCCCTTCAAGAGCAATTGGCCCAGGTGATTGTCGGCCAACAGGAGATCATCGAGCAGTTGTGTGTGGCGTTGTTTGCGGGGGGACATTGTTTGCTGGTAGGTGTGCCGGGGTTAGCCAAGACCTTGTTAGTCCGAACCCTGGCCCAAGCGATGGATTTGAAGTTTAGTCGTATTCAGTTTACGCCGGATCTGATGCCTTCGGACATTACCGGCACGGAAGTGATTCAAGAAGACAAGGTTTCTGGGCTGCGGGAGCTTCGATTTTTGCCTGGTCCGATTTTTGCTAATGTCGTGTTGGCCGACGAAATTAACCGCACGCCGCCGAAAACGCAGGCGGCCCTGCTAGAGGCCATGCAGGAACATCAAGTAACCGTCGGAGGCAAACGCCACCGGCTGGAAGAGCCGTTCTTTGTGCTGGCGACGCAAAACCCCATTGAACAAGAAGGCACCTATCCGTTGCCAGAGGCCCAATTAGATAGGTTTTTGTTCATGTGCCTGATGAACTATCCGGCCGAAGAGGAAGAGTTGGAAATTGTTCGGCGAACCACGGCGGATCTGGAACCAAGAGTCCAGCCGGTCTTAAGCGGACCGGAAATAGTAGCGTTGCAGCGATTGGTGCGTCGGGTGCCGGCGGCCGAGTACCTGATGCGGTATGCGATGCGTTTGGTCCGTCTGAGCCGACCGCGGGAAGACGGAGCGCCAGAATTTATTCGGGAATATGTCAGTTGGGGTGCCGGCCCCCGGGCTAGTCAGGCGTTGGTTTTGGCGGCCAAGGCCCGAGCGGCGTTGCATGGACGTGCCTGTGCGGGATTGGCCGATGTACAGGTAGCCGCCTTCCCCGTGCTTCGACATCGGTTGATCATCAATTTCAATGCTGAAGCCGAAGGTCTGCGCCCGGATGATATTATCCGTCGGCTTCTGGAAATAGCGCCCCGGCCGAAGGAACTGCAAGACGATGGAAGCGAACAGGCAAAAGTATTTCGATCCCCGAGTGCTGGCCCGGCTTAAAGGCCTAGTGCTGCGAGCCCGTCAGATCGTCGAAGGATATATGACAGGCCTCCACCGAAGCCCGTACCGGGGATTTTCCATTGAATTTGCGGAACATCGCGAATACGCCCCCGGCGACGATCTCCGCTACTTGGATTGGAAAGTCTTCGGCCGTACCGATAAGTTCTACCTGAAACAATTCGAAGCGGAGACCAATTTGGTCTGCTATTTGGTGGTCGATGCGAGCCGAAGTATGAGCTACCAAAGTGCCCAGGCACCTTGGAGCAAATGGGAATATGCGCAGGCGTTGGCGGCGGCTTTAGCTTATTTGGTCTTGGCCCAGCAAGATAGCGTAGGATTGGTAACGTTCGATCATCAAGTTCGGAACATAGTGCGCCCCGGAGCGCATCCGTCCCATCTAAAAGAAATTTTGACCGGCCTGGAACAAATCCAGCCGGAAGGCAAAACCTCCATCGCCCCAGTGCTGGATGAATTGGCCGAGCGGTTTGTCCGCCGAGGCCTTGTGGTGATTTTGAGCGACTTTTTCGACCAGCCAGAACAACTCGTACGAACCCTGGCGCATTTTCGGCACCGTCGCCACGATGTAATCCTGATGCAGGTATTGGATCGGGCCGAAGAAGAGTTTCCGTTTGAGCAGCTAACACGTTTCGAGGGTTTAGAGGAGCCACACCAGGTAGTGGCCGACGCCCGCTCCCTGCGGGCAGCCTATCTTCGACATTTTCAGGCAGCGGTGCGCCAGCTTCAACGGAGCTGCCGAGAACATGGGATGGAATACGTCCGGCTGCATACGGACCGGCCCGTCGATGTGGCACTTAGGACATTTTTAAGTCGCCGAAAAGTAAAATAGGAAATAAAATCTCTGCCAAAATCTGCCCACATAGGGAACAATGTCAATTGATTCGATAGGTGTCGGCCGCCTCACCCAAACACCTACTCTATGGAGGGTACTAGTAGTGCTGGCCACCCTACAGATTGGGCTTGTTGTTATACAGCTCGACTTTTGCCCTTTTTGGGCCCATGCTGAAATGGGAAAGCTGGAACTCCTCGGAGCTATTGGAGTTAGGAAATCGGACGAACAAAAGGAGTGTTCGCTGTAACTCTCGAAGGCAAACCAAGTTAGGGAAATTGGTAAAAGTCGAGCTAAGAGGCGGTCCGAAAAAGCTTTTTCTATGATGAAAGCAGTTTTCCTTCCTCAATGCCCCAGAATTCCTAAAATTCCTGTTTTTAAGGAGTCTGGAGGATAGGAGCCGGTCGGCCAAAACCGATTGGAAACCAGCCCAATCCCCATTTTAGGACAGCCTCTAACTCCTGGCTGAAGACTTTTCCAAAAAGGTTCCTCTGCCCCTTCCAACAACCTATGGCCTTCCAGCAGGTTAAGCTGCTTGGCCTCCCCGAAAGGGCTCGCTGTTATACACATCTTTGAGATGGATTTACCCCTCACAGCAGCAGCAAACGATTGCCCCAATCAGGGGATAAATCAACCTTTCAAAACAAGCCAACGGTTACTTTGGATAAATTGCACAATTTAGGAAAAATCATTTAGAAGATCAGGAGGTCTTTAGTTTCACAATTATTTGATTCATTCTGTGTTGTTCAACGTGTTTTCCTGCTTTGCCTAAAGTGATGTACGAGCCTCTGAACTCTAACTTCTGTATATCTGAACTCTAACTTGTGTATAACAGTGAGCTCTTAGTGGGGGACATAACTCGGTAGACGAGTGAGCCAAACATCTCTTTTCAGACACCTCCTCAGTAATTGGGCAACATAGGGATTTTGGATCATTTTCCGGACATCTGATGCGGCTCTGTTGAAATCCTTTCCGGTGGGAGGCCTAAACCCCAAAAACCAAAGCAAAACCGACCAGTATGGCAAAACCTCCTCAGACTGCTCGCTGTTATCCCAACGGCAGCAAAATGATTGCCCCAAACAGGAGAATCACGAACCTTTCTAAAGAAGCATTGTTCCTTTGGAGAAATTGCAGCATTTAGGAAAGATCACTTCCAAGAACAAAAAGTGTTTGATTTCAAAGACTCTCTTAAGCTAGAAGACCTTAATTTTTTTCATTCTCCGTTTGTTCAACTAAGCTTTTGGGATTTGCCTGAAGTGAAGTTCGAACGCTTCAACCCCAACTTGTGTATAACAGCGACCCCAGACTGGGGGGACCTTTCAACAGAGCCAGCTGATGCCATCATCTTCCTCCATGGTGGAGATGGATATTGAGGAGAAGTAGTTCAAAGTTTAGTGAACGGATAATACTTATCTGTAACTCCTTAATGTATAAGAACTTAGAAAAAGCCTCTTTCTTCTACCCGAAAACCTTCCGGAGATGTTTTCCAAGGGGTTTTAAAGGGGCGAAGGCGTCCGAAATAACTCTTTATTGGTATATCCAAGACCTCTTAAGAAGGCCAATTAACCTAACTCATAATGATTCCATATGTTAGGGCAAGGTTTTCCGGTCTCCCTGTATGGCCCGGATCGAACCGGCTGGACCGGCCCTCCCACAGAGGCTGGGCAGCCCAGCGGGAACAGCCAACCGTTTTTGGTCCTTCCCCCCACAAGGGGTGTAAACAAGGGGTGTAAAGAGAAGGTGATATAAGTCCTTTAAAGATAAAAGGTTAGAACTATCTTGTTCTGGCAACCCGACTTGGAACTCCTGAGGAAACGACAAAACTGCATGGCCGTGTCGGCTTTGACTGCGTCGCTGAGAGCATCGAAATACGTAAGGAACCTCTGCATAATTTAAGGGCGATATTTTGATACCATTTTGGATGTCTTTCCTCTAACACAACATATAGAGCTCGAGCATTGCTAGCACCCTATAAATAGTAGGTATTCGGAGAGAAGAACCGAACGGCTATAGAATTAAAAGTCCATAAAGTTCACTATATGTCCAGAATTTTGCAGAAGTTCCGTAATATTCGGTTCATAGGGAGCTAAGGTTCCGTCGGGGTTTTCGACGGTAACGGATCTACCCCTTAGGGGCAGGCACCCTAGCAATAAGCTCCTGGATCCGTTGTGCTGGGAACAGCCTTTCCACCGCCCGCAATCCCACCCCATCATGCGAGGCGGTAAACACCAAAATACATACATCCTGCCGGTGGACTGGCCCAATGGCCCAACCACTGTTGCAAATACATCCCATCCCCCGTAGCAACCCGTCCAGCAAAAACGGCGGGACGCTGAATAGATAAACCCCAAATTGTGCTCGTCTCCTTGGCCGAAATAATTTGCACTGGCTTCCTGTGGCACATTGTTTTCCGAAAGTCGCAAATCCCCTGGCGCCCCTGCTTCGACCAAATCCCGGAGAATCTTTATCACCCTATGCCTCTGCGGGAGATGGCCACATGCAGTGCCAGGCCCTTTCCACAAGAAAATAATCGCATCCAAGCGGATCACTTCAGCGCGTTGGGCGAGGCAAAATCAACAATGTATAGGAACCTCTGCAAAATCCTGAACATATAGTGAACTTTGTGAACTTTTGCCTCTCTAGCCGGTTGATTCTCCTATCTGGAAATCTACTACCTATTGGGTGCTAACAATGCTAGCAGCCCTATATGTTGTGTTAGCGAGAAGACTAGACAAAGTGGTATAAAAATATCCCTTTCGAATTATGCAGAGGTTCCTATATCATCTCCAAGAGCACCGCCGGTTCCCGATAGTTCCAGTCGATCTGGTCGGCACTAAAGGTTGTCCAGACCTCCCGGAGGCCCCGACTGGTCTGAACCGGCGCAAATAGGGAGAGTTGCTCCGGGACGCACTACCTGGGTATAATCGGCTGCCGGTTGCTTTTCCAGAAAAAAACGCCCATATGGTTCCTCACCTGCCAAATAGGCTTGAAAATATCGGCTTTGAGCGACACATGGTTGAGCACCAAATCGAAGGCCAAGCGATACCGATTCCTCAGATTATGAATATATGATCATGTGGCCGCTGCTTGATTCACCTGCCGGTAGTCGATCACCGAAAAACCGTCGTCAGAGCTATAGGGGAAAAAGGCAAAAGATGAATACCAGTAAGTAAGCCCTCCAGACCGCCTCCTGAAGAAATTGGTCTAGGCCCCACCGGCGATAGACTGTCGGAACGAATCTGGTCGGCATAGGTAATCAAGAAAGCGTCTGGTTGATCCCACGGCCGAATGGTTCGGTCGGCCAACGGGGGCCGATACCGCCGCACCAGCTCCAAAATCCCAGTCAAACATCCCTCGGCTCTGTCGCCATAAAGAAACTCCAATTTCGGCCGAAGCCGATCCCCCAATGCAGTTCGCTGAGCATTCCCTATCTACTTCTATCGAAGCAAAGCTAGTTGCTTGACCCAAAAAATGGACTTATTCCCAATTCCCCTCCAAAAGGGCCTGTTGGGGATCAAAGATCCGGAGCAGAAAACTCAGAAGTATTCCTATTCCAGAACCGAGGGGCACCAAAGAGGATACCATCCGTGAGGCCAAAGCCTTTGGCACTTACCGTA
>JANXAQ010000265.1 GCA_025062105.1 Thermoguttaceae bacterium | reverse complement strand
ATCGTAACTCCTGGAGGCAAAAGCAGTTAGGGAAAATGGCAAAAATCGAGCGTATAGGCGGTGCAGTAATAGAGATTTGGGCGGTTGCCAAAGGGTTTTTGGCGACCGGCTCCTACCAACGACACTCCTTAAAAACACCGATCTTGGGGATTCTGGGTCATTTAGGAAGGAAACCGCCTTTCGTCAGAGAAAAAGCTTTTTAGCACAGCCTCTTACCTCGACTTTTGCCATTTTAGGCCTTTTCCTGGAAGGGGAAAACTCTAAGTCCTTGCAACTATTGGACTTGGGAAATTAGGTGACCAAAGGAGAGTTTCGTCCTAACTGCTGGCACTAAAACCAGTTAAGGAAAAAGGCTAAAGTCGAGCTTAGACGCTCGCTCTGTTGAACCCGTTTCCGGTCGTAGGCCTAAACCCACCAAAACTGAAGCAAAACCGATCAGCATGGGCAAAATCTCTCCACCCGACGGACAACCTTTCAACAGTGCCTTTGCCGCTCTAAGCTCGCGTTTTACCATTTTCCCTGACTTAGTTTGCTTCCAGTAGTTCCGGCCGCACCTCCTTTTGGTCACCCAATTCCTTAACCCTAATATTTACAATGAGTTAGAACACTCATCTTCCAGAGCGGGGGCAAAAATGGCAAACGTCGAACTTAGAAAAAATAGCAAAAATGGAGCTTAGGGCCAGCCTCTTATTCGTAACAGTGCCACCGAAGAAAGAAGCCGCTTCTGTCATGGGGACCGAAAGCGGGTGCGCAGTCATCAAATTCCCATTTGCGGTGCAGTCCAATTGTAGGATTCCTTCTGGAGCAAAAAAACTCCTCTACTCGGTTGAGAGAAGCTGAATTTTTGTAAGTCAATTGGGCAAAACAGATACTCTGGATCAACCAATCCTATCCGTGGAAATCCACCTTGGCCACAGAACCTCTCCATTTTCCTCGGATACGCAGACCTAAACTTCTGCCAGAGAGTTTTAGTCTCGGGATGGGGAATACGGCGCGTCTTGACAGATACCAGACCGACGCAATGGAATGAAACTGACCACTAGCTATCTTTCTACCTTTTCCCTCCTACCTGCTTTTCCATCCTACCTGAACGGGCGACAAAAAATGAGCCTTTCCCCGCTCGGCTGAAGTTTACTTTTGGGAACACTTAAGCGGAGCGAAGTAATTCCCCACTGCCCTGGCGTGGGATAGGCCGGCCGTGGGAGCCGGCCTGCTGAAGTAAACAAAAAGGCATGGTTGTTTGCGGCGTTCTGCCTTACCTTTCCCCTTTTGAGGGCTCAGGAAGAACGGGAAAAAGTGAGGCCTATTCCAAGGCTGAGGGGTGGAACTTTTTGTGGATAAATGAATTCCTGCAGGTGGCGGAAAGCTTTGTTTGGTCCAGTAGGGTGAAATGGCACTTACCAAATCCGCTCACCCCTATTTAGAGGGGTCAATTTTCCGCTATTTTTTGGTAAAATATTTGTTTATCCGACAGCCCGCACAATAGCCCCTTTACTTTGTTCTCCTTGGGAGCTGCTAGGCTTTTGAGAGCCTGAAGGGGGAAACAGTGGAATCCCTCTTTGGAAAAGGAACTGGGGCCCGGGCTGGTTCGGCAAATGGAGAGGGAAGCTCTCTTTGAGGGCAGAAAGAGGCCGGTTTGGTTTGGGGAAGATATAATTCGACGTTTGCCATTTTTACTTTCCTGTGGAAAAGAGGTGGAAAAGAGAAAGAGGCACCTCCTTGAAACCAATGGAGTTACGAGATTGTGGGAGCAAAAGGGTGGTTCGTCGAAACTCCTGGGATCAAAACAAGTTAGGAAAACTGACAAAAGTCGAGATATAGACGGGTATGGTGTTCCAGGTATTAGGAAGAAGGGAATCTTTGAACCCAACATGTGGAGTCCCAGGGGGGTAGAGGTGGAAATGGGTGTTCTGGAAACAAGAGGGGATAGATAATCCCCTCTTTTGGTGGGAAACAGTCAAGTGATAACAGGCCAATAAGAGGGGGAGAGGTCCCCTGAGCTGCCGATTAAAGGCGTGTAAATAGGGTGGAACAGCAGGATGGAAGAGCAATGTGTATCATGGCAATTTATTATCAGGCGGTTCCCAACACTCCGATTTTGCTGGCGTACAATCGGGAAGAGTTTTTTGATCGGCCCAGCCAGCCCCCGCGGATTCAGTCGGGTAAGCCCAGAGTGGTTTGCGGCATCGACAAAAAAGCCGGAGGCACATGGTTAGGCATCAATCAGTATGGGCTTTTGGTGGCCGTGGGCAATCGGCCGAAAATCAATGTACCGGCTGAACCCCGGTCTCGGGGACTTTTGTGTCGGGAATTGTTGAACTGTCGGACGGCTCGGGAGGCCGCTCTGATAGCAGCCCAAGAACTCGCCACCGGCCAATATGCCGGCGCCAATTATGTGTGTCTGGATTCCAAGTACGGAGCTGTGGTCTATGGAGGCAACCACGTAGAAATCGTGGAGTTAACGCCGGGTTTGCACCTTTTGACCAACGGCAATCTGGACGATCCGACCGATCCCCGCCAACAATTCGTTCGCCGACAACTCACATTGCAACGATTGGATTCTTCGGTGATGTTTTTAGCCGTGGCCAGCCGGACCTTTTCCCGCCGGCCTGATCCGGCTGGCCGAGGCGGTGTGGTCTTGCTAGGACCGGAGTTCGGTACGGTCTCTTCTACTCTGGTAGCCCTGGCCAACAAAACCCAACATTCCATCCTCCAATATAGTAATGGCCCTCCCTGCGATCATCCTTACGAGGATCTGTCGGCTTTACTGCGCCAGGTGCTGTCCACCGAACGAGCATCTAGGAAAGCCTAAGAATGGAAGGAGTGGCTGAGGGGGAACTATTCCCCTTTGATTACCAATCGGGTTGTGGCCCGCCGGAGATTTTCGGAGGCTCATTTGACTCTATGCGGCTCTGTGGAAAAGATCCGTACCTTGTGGGATTTGCCGACGCTGTAGGGTTTTGCTTCCGTTTTGGTGGACCGGAGACTCCTGACAGGAGAACTTTTCACCAAAGGCATTTTCAGGTGGGGTTGAACCAGTTTCCTCCGATACTTTAACTTTCTGAAAAATTCCCGCTTATGGGCGGTTAAACCATTCTGGTTCCGGGTTGGTTGAGGGGTGCCCAGCCGAGGCTTGGGGCATGCCTAGCAGCTTAACTTCGTAGAAAGGCCAATATCAAGAATCCATGTTTGGGTAGTGTGTTCGGTCTGAGGTTAGAAGGGAGAAGTGGGTTTCGGGGATGGACGAGCGGTTTGGCAGATCCCTACCATGTCCCCCTAAAGAGTAATGTACAAAGTACAGTTTAATAGGAGTTTCTCGCCGAAAGCTTTCTGCGTCATGACGAAGCATCG
This sequence comes from Thermoguttaceae bacterium, assembly GCA_025062105.1. Classification (GTDB taxonomy): domain Bacteria; phylum Planctomycetota; class Planctomycetia; order Pirellulales; family Thermoguttaceae; genus JANXAQ01. The sequence continues at coordinate 33,982 of JANXAQ010000265.1, read as the reverse complement.
GATTGGGGTTTGGTTGATTGGGGCCCAAGGTGGGGTGGCGACCACGACGATTGTCGGCTGTGCCGCTCTGGCCCGAGGATTGGTCGAACCCATCGGACTGGTAAGTGCCTTAGAACCGTTTCGGCGATTGGGCCTTATCGGGTGGGACCGGCTTGTTTTTGCTGGCCATGAAATCCGGAAAACTCAGCTTTATGAGGAGGCGATGCACCTGGTGCGGGAAAGCCGAGCTCTGGAGGCTAGCGTAGTGGAAGCGGTGCGGGACGATTTGGAGGCAGTGGACAGGCGGATCCGGTTTGGAACGGTATATCGGGTGGGGGCGGCGATTGAAAAATTGGCCTCTCCAGAGGTGCCTCGGGAAGGATCGGCGCGGCAGATCATCAAGCGTCTGCAGGCTGATTTTACCGAGTTTGTCCAATCAGAGCAGTTGGCTCATTTGGTGGTGGTCAATGTGGCTTCCACAGAGCCGCCAGCGGACGAAGCGGTTTTGCCTAAGCGCTGGGCGGAGCTAGAACCGCTGCTGGATAGGGCCGACTGCCCGTTGCCAGCCAGTTCCTTATATGCGATTGCTGCCTTGCAAGAAGGACATTCGTATATTAATTTTACGCCCTCTTTGGGTTCTCGGCCGACAGCAATTTCGGAGTTAGCCCGATTATGCGGCACCCGCCATATGGGCTGCGACGGAAAAACCGGAGAAACCTTGCTTAAAAGTGTTCTTGCCCCTATGTTCGCCCAACGCAATCTGCGGGTCATGAGCTGGGTGGGGCATAACATCTTCGGCAATATGGACGCCCAAATCTTGAATGACCCACAACATAAACAGACGAAACTGGTCAGCAAAGATCGCTTACTGGCTGAAATCCTCGGCTACCGCCCCCAAACTCACATCTCCATCGAATATATCCAGAGCCTGGGGGATTGGAAGACCGCCTGGGACCATGTCCATTTCCAGGGGTTCTTAGGCACGCCGATGGTGTTGCAATTCATCTGGCAAGGCTGTGATTCCCTGTTGGCAGCCCCGTTGGTATTGGATTTAGTACGCTTTACCGAATTGGCATGGCGGCATGGACAGACAGGAACCTTGACATTCCTGGCTAGTTTCTTTAAAAGTCCTTATGAAGTGTCCGAACACCGTTTCGATCGCCAATATCAAATGCTGGAGGCATGGGCCCAGCAGATGCCAACCTCCTGCTGAGATCCACTTGCGCGCCTGTTGACCTCATCTGTAAGATAAAATGTACTAACCGCCGGGGCTGTTGGATTTGGGCAAATGCGGGAAGTAAAACCGTTTCATCCCAGTACCGGAAACATACCTAGTTGGGAAAAATGTAAAAAGTTAAGCTAAGTCCAAGTGGGCTAACACCTCCGCCAATGGAAGAAGTTGTTATTGTCCTCTCTGCAAAATGGAGGACCTAGTTCAGCAAATACACAGCGGGGGATATTATTTCATCCTAGTGGGGCAGAATTCCTGCAGAAGTAGGGATAGCCAGTTTTTTCTTTGGCGTTCTGGATGCCCACTGAGCAGGGGACGAAAACTGGAGGTACCTTGTGCATCAAAAATAAAATTCCCTCTCTATTTGGCGAACGAGTTATTAAGCTCCATACTGCTTTTAGATGAGAGTGTTAAGATTTTGCGATATAGTTTACGGAAACCATCGGAAAACTTGCCACGTGGTTGCAGAACGAGGAGTCTTCACTATGGAATGTAAAAAAGAAAAGAATGTCAAATCTTGTACGTGCAGTTATGATCCGTGTTCTCGCAAGGGGATCTGCTGCGATTGTTTGGCGTATCATCTGCGTTCTCGGCAATTGCCTGGCTGTTGTTTTCCGCCGGACGCTGAGCGAACCTATGACCGCTCTTTTGAGCATTTTGCTCGTCTGGTGATGGCCAAAAAGATTTAGAGCTTTTAACAAAATGGGTTTTCCTTCCATCCGTCAAGGGGGGCAGGTACCAGTTCAAAACCTGCTCCCTTTTCATTTTGTTCGAAGCTGTGGCTTGCCTTTGGCCATGTAACTGCTTTTGCATCCAATAGTTACGCTGAATCTGCCTTTTGTTCACCCAATTTCCAACCTCCAATAGTTACAAGAAGTTTAGAAGTTTTCCCCTCCGGGAGCAAGCTAAAAATGGCAAAAGTGGTGCTAAGAGGCAGTCCGAAAATTAAAGCAATACAGCGGTTTGCCAGCAGATCGCTCGGCAAATTGCCTTTGCACCACCGCTAAAAATAAGGGTGCCATTCCCATCGGAGCAAAGAGCTCTCCGTGCTTTCTAGGCTGAAATGCTTTTTTAGACAGCCTCTTAACTCGACTTTTGCCATTTTCCTTAAATTATTTTGTCTCAAGGGATTACGACAAACCTTCCTTTTGTTCACACAATTTCCTAAGTCCAATAATTCCAGGTAGTTGGAACTTTCCCATTTCGGCAGAAGACCAAAATTGACAAAAGTCGAGCTTAAACCCTGCCATTCCCTTGGCTGAACACCTACTATCTATTGGCTGCTAGCTATGCTAGCTACCCTAGATGTGGAGTTGGGGGAGGGGAAGCCGACAGGGTAAAAAATATCACGCTTGAATTATGCAGAGGTTCCGTGTGTATTACTCGCTCACCCTCGGGGCCCAGATGCTCTAGAATCTTTAGCAAAAACTTGAACATATAGATAGTTATAGGAACTTTTATTCCCTGCAGCAGTGGTTCAGTTCTCGCCGAGTACTAGGAAGCGGGGTATAGTTTAGTCGAAAGGAAGCCTTCGGGTGGGGGGCCTTTTTGGGACCATGGGAGCTGCAGAAAACGGAACAGGTAAATAGCCACGTGATATCCACCGGAAATCGCGCAAAAGTTCATATATCGGGTTATATTTCTTTGTGCACTATACGCCAATAGGCTAACGTTTCGGTTCGATCCGGTCTTTGCCGACCCAAGCCCGGAGCACTTCCGGGATGACTACGGAGCCATCGGCTTGTTGATAGTTTTCTAAAATAGCCAGTAGGGTTCGGCTGATAGCGATGGCAGTGCCGTTAAGGGTATGGACGAAGCGTGTGCCTTTTTCGCCTTTGCTGCGGTAGCGGATCCCCAAGCGCCGAGCCTGATAATCAGTACAATTAGAGGTGCTGGTAATCTCGCCCCACTCCCCTCGACCCGGCATCCAGGCTTCTAGATCGTATTTTCGATAAGCCGGCCCACCTAGTTCGCCGGTGGCTGTGTCGATTACCCGGTAGGGAATCCCAAGGCCATCGAACAATCGGCATTCCAACTCACAAAAGCGTTCAAGCATCGAATCGCTTTGGTCGGGCAAGGTGAAGGCGAACATTTCTACCTTGGTAAATTGATGAACACGATATAAGCCTCTTGTGGCCCGGCCGTGCGCACCGGCTTCGGTCCGGAAACAATGGCTAATTCCGGCAAAAAGCATCGGCAATTGTTCGGCTTCCAAAATCTGGTCGGCAAACATACCGCCCAGCGTAATTTCCGCCGTGGCAATCAAGCCCAGGTCAGTCCCCTCGATGCTATAAATCTGCGTTTCCGGTCCCCGAGGCAGAAAACCGATCCCTTCCAAAATCTCATTCCGGGCCAAGTCCGGGGTAATCATTAAGGTAAAGCCTTCCTTTTGAAGTTCGCCTACGGCATATCGCTGCAAAGCCAACTCTAAAAGTACTGCTTCGTTTTTGAGAAAATAAAATCCATGGCCTGCCACCCGGGCACCGGCTTCCAGATCCAACAGATCCAACTTTTCCGCCAGTTGCACATGATCCAACGGAGGAAAATCGAACTGCCGGACCGGGGTTCGGCCGAAGCGGCAAATCCGATTGGCCGACCCATCCCCCACCGGCGCATCGGGATGGGTCATGTTGGGGATTCGCTTTTGAATCTGAAGCATTTCTTGCTGGATGGCGTCTAAGGCTGATTTGGCTTGGGCGGCTGCTTCGCGGAGCTGTCGGCCCCGTTCTTTGAGGGCCTGCTGTTGGGCTGCGTCTTTGGCTTGGCCGATCTGTTTGGCCACCTGATTAGCCTGGCGATTCAGTTCATCCCACTCCGCTTGTTTTGTGCGCCGTTGGGCCTCCAACTGCACGAACCGATCCACTTCAGCGTCGGCCGGAACCCCCCGATTCCGGCAGTTCTGCTTGACTAGCTCCGCATGTTCCACAATAAACTTGGCATCTAACATGGCTACAGGAAACTCCTCTTGCAGGTACTAGTGGCCCCATGGATGGCCCGAGGGTCTCGATGTTGGCTTGGCATTTAGCTCAGAAAGCATTATCATAAAAAATTGTGGTGAGTTTGCGTAGGGGTAATTACCAGGGCAGTTACCAAGCCCTCCTCTCATCTCCCCAAAGGAAACCTGGCCGCTGGCACCCTACTGCCCCATACCATGGAGGGCTACCTGAGTTCTGGGCTTTTGGCAAAAGGAGGTTCACCGATGGGGACTTCTCTCCAACCGGATATGGCTCAGCCCTCTGCCGGAATCCAACCTTCTGCCCCACAGGTCTCGGAACTGCTAGAAGCCTCAACCATCCGGCCTGCGGAGCTAGGGACCGACGGAAGCCTTCTTACCCAAAACGAGCCAAGAGTTCCGCAGACTTCTTTTCCAAAAGGCAACTATCGTTTAGAACGTTGGCTTCTCCGAAAGCTTCTGGATCGCCTTGGCGATCTGCCAGTGGCGGTGATTTTACCCAATGGAGAAGAATTGCCCCTGGGTGGTCAACCGCCGAAGATCCGGGTTCGGTTTCATGATCGGCTGGCCTTATGGCTAGTGGCCTTAGATCCGGAGCTTTACTTCGGCGATTGTTATATGGAGGGGCGTCTGGATGTGGAAGGCGATTTGGGCCAGTTGCTCCAGATGGTCTTTCGTCGGTTTGCGTTGGAGGGGAAACGGCCTGCTGGTCTAGGAACCCGACTTTTGAGCCTGATGCGTCGAACGGCTTCTAACAGCCTGGCCCGGTCTCGCCGCAATGTGGCCCATCATTACGATATCGGTGACGAGTTTTATGAGCTTTGGTTGGATAAGGAGCTTGTATATACTTGTGCTTATTTCCCCCAGCCCGATCTTAGCCTCGAACAGGCCCAGCAGGCTAAAATGGAACACGTCTGCCGAAAGGTCTGGCTCCGACCAGGCGAAATGGTTGTTGAGGCAGGCTGCGGATGGGGGGCCCTGGCCCTCTATATGGCCCGCCACTATGGTGTTACCGTCCATGCCTACAATATTTCTAAAAACCAAATCGCTTATGCTCGACGCCGGGCAAAAGCCGAGGGGCTCGACGATCGCGTCCAATTCATCGAAGACGATTACCGGAACATCCAAGGTCAGTTCGACGTCTTCGTCTCTATTGGTATGTTGGAGCACGTTGGACCGGCCCATTATCCGACTCTGGCCAAGGTGATCGACCGCTGCCTAAAACCTCAAGGCCGTGGCATCCTGCATTCCATCGGCCGGGACAGGCCCATGGAAGGCGACCGCTGGATCAGCCGCCGCATCTTCCCCGGCGCCTACGCCCCCAGCCTTCGGGAGATGCTCAATGTGCTGGAGCCGCACGGCTTTTCTGTCCTGGATGTGGAAAATCTTCGCCTTCATTACGCCATGACCTTGCAGCATTGGCTGGATCGCTTTGAAACCCACCGCCACCAGGTAGCCCAAATGTTTGATCAGCGATTTGTCCGGATGTGGCGGTTGTATCTTACCGGCGCTCGCACCGCCTTTCTTACCGGCACCTTGCAACTTTTCCAGATCGTCTTTACCCGTACCGGCCAAAACGCCATCCCCTGGACCCGAGCCGGCCTGTATGGTCAGGCCGTCCCGGCTAACCCTTATGCTAGTTCCGCCGAATAAAACTCCTTTGGGCCAAACTGCTTCGCCTTGGCTTGTATTTGGCGATTTTGGGTCTCGTCCTGGACCTCGACTTTTGCTATTTTTGGCCTGCTCCTGAAAGATGCTCTAACTGCTTGCAGCTATTGGCGTTGGGAAATTGGGTAAACCAAGGTAGATATTGCCGTAACTATCGGAGCTAACTGCAGTTAGGGAAAAATACCAAAACTCGTGCTGGAAAAAGATTTCTGCAACTGTTTGTACTTATTTAAGATAGTTCAAGATAGCGTGCTTAAGCGCTGAGCGAACGCAAGATCCTCTGTATCGCTCAAGGCGAATATTTTTATACCCTTTTGCCTTGCTCTTCCGCTAACCCAACAGATAGGGCTGCTTGCGCTGCTGGCAACCTACATAAAGTAGGAGTTTGGATGGAGCCAGATAAAACCTATAGAATCAAAAGTTCATTAAGTTCACTATATGTTCAGAATTTTGCCGAAGTTCCTACGGATTCACGGCCGGCGGTGGGGGAGCGGACAGGTCGGCTTCGTCGACGCGGATTGCCCGTTCTAGCAAAAGGTAGTTGGTCCCTTGGAACTCGGTAACTCGGCCGGTTACGAGCCAGATTTCCTGCTGGGGGTTGGTTTGAACATTTTGGAGCACCCGCTGCAAATTCAGATTCTCCAAGACCACCATCGTGGGCAGCTCCCCAGCCAGGGAGGAAAAAATCACTCGGTCGCCCGTGAGGGTGAAAGTGCCTTTGTGCTGGGAAATCCGTGTACCTTCTCGAAGCCGATTTGGTCGTGCGGGCAGAGCGGTTCGGTTGGGGGCGTCGGTTTTGCCAGGCTGATGCCCATCGGCCGGAGGTAGGCTGCCTCTCTTGGACGCCGAAGAAGGATGGGCCGGAAAGTCCAAAGAAAAAACTTCTTGAGGAGAAAGAGGATTTTCAGATGGTTTTTGGCTAACCAGTGCCCTTTGCTCCGCTGGGGAATAGAGAGTCTCTTGCGGTTTGCCTATGGGAGTGCGGGGGAGGACGGGGATGGTGTTAGCCTCCTTAGGATTCAAAAGTTCATTTACTCCCAAAGGCCAAAAACCGCTGGGAGGCATTTTCATCGGTGGGCGATCCTCAGATGAGCTAACCGCTTGCCCTTGAGCCCGGCTAATCGCTTGGCCCTCACCGACACTGGCCCACCCTAGCAGGATCAATGGACCTAATACCCAACCAATTCCCACCTCCCAAGCTTTCTGTCTCCTCCGGCAATATCCCCACAATCGAAGCATCTCTAAACCCTCGATTTTTAATGGTAGCGATAGTCGGCCCATCCGGTTGGCCGCAGCCGATTGCTGCCCTTCACAAATCTACCTTTTCTTCTCCCGGAAGTAGGTCGGGTTGACGGGATTGGGGGCACGAACCAAGCAAGTTCTCCGAACGCCTGGCCGGACAACTGTAGCTCCGATGTTCTAGAGTAATGTTGCTTTTTGGCAACAATCCAGTAGTAGCGAACCTTCGGCGGCTAACTCCCGAGGGATAAGGTCTTCTGATAAGAAATGACTCTAAGTCTAAAAGCAGCAGCAATTTATGGCTTTTTAGATGCCCCGGATAATAAACCAGGTACAAGGATTGCCCAAGGGCTACCCTAAGAGGCTGTCGGAAAATTAAGGCATGCAGTGGTTTGCCCGGAGATCGTTCAGGGAATTGCCCCTTGCAGCAAACCGCATAAAAATAACGGTTCCATTCCCATTTGCGACAAATGATTCTCACTACCTTTTAAGCCTATAAAATGCCTTTTTCAGACAGCCTCTAAGCTCGACTTTTGCCATTTTTCCTAACTGCTTTTGCTTCCAAGAGTTACGCCGGAACATCCTTTTGTTCACCCAATTTCCCAACTCCAATCGTTACAAGAACTTAGAGCTTTTCCCCTCCGGGAAGAAGCTAAAAATGGCAAAAGTCGAGCTTAGGGAAACGCCAGACACTACTAAAACCTTTGCCGCTTAAGGCCTGAAAACTCACCCTATGGGTGCAAACCTGACCAGTCTGCCCAAAAGCTCCCTAGGGTGCTGCCAACCCTTCCCCAGATCAAGAACTGCTCTGTTGGCCATCTAGTGGCCTCCAGAGACTGGTCTGGAAATAAGATTGGAACATTCGCAAAAACATGAACATGAGAGTAAACTGTCCGGACCTTGGATTCGACAGAGAGGGGTTAGCCTCGTTTGAACACATCCGGGACGTGGCTTGCTAGCAACCCTATCGATTGGGTTAGAAGGGGGACACTCGAATAGTGAAAAATTATCACCTTTAACTCATCTAGACGTTCCGATTGTAGCATTTGCTAAGGGATTTTGCGCACGAGGGCCATTTGGCCAAATTCGGTAACATGGCAGTTTTGGTATGTTAGGGCCGCCAGTCGGAGTTCTGCTTGGACGCTGAAAAATGTTTTTCAGGAGAGCCTCTCAGGCAGGTGCCTGGGGAGCCTGCTGTCTGGGGGAGCTCGGGGAATTCCGGTGGTGGAGCCTAAGAATATTCTCCTCGGCAGGTTTATCTTCTTTTGGGGTACCTGTTATGGTGGCGCCGAACGGTGTATTCTGGTCTTTGAGTATTGAGAGGTATTTTTTGTGGGGGTGCTCCTTTGTAGGAAGGAGGCCTCGGTGTGGCTGGGGCGTAGGATTGCTCCGAAGGCTTCTGACCGCTTTTACTCCCACGCATTCCGAGGCAGTGTTCTTCTGGATAGGGGGTTTATTGATCGGATGGGTTTTGGGTTGGGGGGAGAATTTGGCAGAGGCTGAACAAGCCGCTCTTCTGCCGCATCCAACGCAGACTGCCCCGCCAACCACGGAAATCCTTCTCCATGAAAGCAAATCACTTTCTCAGCCTAAGAAGGAGCGGGACTTCCAGGTTAGCCTCTCTGGCCAACATAGCCCCCCTGAGGAAGTAGGGATATGGGTTCGGCTGCATACCGGCCGGGAATTGGTAGGCCATTTGGACCCACGAACCACGGGCCGACAACTATGGCTTCGGACCGGCTCGGAAACGCTAAACATTATTTGGCCTATCTCCTGGGAGCAAGTAGCTGAAATCCGTCTGGACGCTCAGCCAGTGCCAGTCAGCTTTCTCCGGGAGTTTTTAGACCTGTTATTGGCAGAGACTGGAGCTGAATCAACCGGTGCGGTCCTAGGGCCTGGGGGGGACGGCAGGAAACTTTCCGAGGAACAACTCCAGCTTCTGCCTCCTTCACTGAAACAATTTGTAGTAGCAGTGCTGGATCGGGAGAAGTTGCGTGCGAAACTCCCAGCCCGGATTGTCATGGAAGGAAAAGAGGACCCAGCATTCGTTCCAGCCGAGGGTACTCAATCCATCCGGCACTCCCTAACCCATGCAGCACTCTCCCAAGCGAGGGGGGAGGGAGTCGGCCGGGCATCCAACAACCGGGTGGCTTATCTGGGACTGGACGCCTGGATCGGACAATGGGACGCCGACGTAGAAGCCGATGGGCTGGTAGTAGAGATTACCCCCTTCGATCTCACCGGCCGTCCTGTGCCGGTCCAGGGAATCTTAGAAGTTACCCTAGCGATTCCTCCACGAGGATTAACCACCGCTCTAGATCAAAAAGTTCATCGGCAACGGTGGGTTCAACGGGTGCGAGCAGAAGATTTTTCGTCCGCCACCGGTTCGGCTCAATATCGGTTGGCGTTTTGCTCAAGCCAGAACAATCCGGAATGGAATCTGGATTTGGGCGGCTATGGAGCACTAACCGCCCAATTAAACGTGCCGGGTCAGGGCAGTTTTTCAGCCACAGCAGGCAGGCTCCGGGTTCGGCCCTTTAGTCCGGTTCGAGATCAGCTTCAGCAAAGCACCGGCAAACGCTTCTTCCCCTGGGAACACACTCAGCCATAAAACCCAACAACGTCTGCTCGGCAGATAACGCCCCAGGCCGAATAGGAAGAATCGCCTCTCTGCCCAGCCCGGCTTGTTGTGATCCCCATGTTTGGTGGCAATAGCAGCCCTACAGCCTTCCTAGTTAAGGCTGGCACATGGGTATCCTATCTTGAACGGTGGCCCCTCAAAACTGGGCAAAATACTCGCCCCAAATAGGCGGATAATGAACTTTCCCCAACAAGCCAAATGCTCCTTTGTAGAAATTGCACACGTTAGGAAAGATCATCTGGAACCTCAGGCAGTGGTTACAGTGGTTTTAGAATCTATTGCCTATTTTCCCCATTATGGGGTTTTTCGGGATGTTTCAGGTTTTACCCTGATGGCCAAACCCCTGAATCCTAACTTGTGTTATACATCGTGCGGAGTATGAACGCATCCACACGGCCTCAAAGGCGGTCCGGAAATCAAGATTTGGGCGTTTCCCTATACGGTTGGGATTAACCGCCTCCGTAAGTAAAACACGGACAAAATAGAGACGTTCAAGATTCTAGGTAATCCAGCTACTGAAGTGTTTTCCTACAGAAAAACGCATTTTCAGATAGCTTCTCAGGAACTCCTGGACTATGGATTTGGAGAATTTGAGAAATCTAGGAAAAAAGACTCTTTCGAGCCGAATAGCCGGGACGTATATTACCTCCTGGACTTTCTCAAAACTTCCCCTTTATGGGGTGGGAAGATGGGAGAAAACCGTTCTAGCTAGGGTGTGGCAGCACCGACTTTCAGCTAGTGCTTTCTGATGCCTAACAGCCTAACCCTTTGAAAGACCATTAGGTTGGAGGAACAATTTTGGTGGACTGCTTGGCTGGGGCGTAGAAGTTGGAAATGGTCTTTGGGGATGGCTGGGCCAGTCGGCCTCAGTCTATAGTCTCCCGCTGGAGAGGAATTTTTCAGAAAGTACTGCCAGGAGAAAGAAAAAAATCGGCACTGGTATCATTCTGTGGAAATGCTTGGGGAGGGGCCTCTCCTATAATTGCTTCCTGGTTCAGGTAATCAGTTCCACTTGGAGGCCTAGCATCTGGCCGAGCTGGGCCAACTGTTGGCTATAGTCGCCGAACACCCATTGGAGGTGGTTCCCATATTCAAGGCGTTTTTTGAGGAACTCGTCGGTTCGGCCTTGGGGAGGCCGGATCACAGCCACTACGGAACAGCCAAGCAGGTCTTGGTCCCAGCCGGTTGAGCCTACCAGATTGCCTCGGAGAACCAGTAGTTTATTGGCCAAGGGATTGACGCGTGCCAGAGTAACTATTTTTTCAGGGATTTTTAAGGCTTCGGCAATCTGCATGAAGTTCAGGACCACTTTGGTTCCCCAACCCTCACTGACGAACCGGCCCAACTGATAGGGGGTATCTGGCTGGTCGAAGCCTGCCATCTTCATACTCGAAGAACTATGGTTGATGGTAAAAGTGCCATCCGGGCCGGGGTCCGAATTGCCCTGATGGCATGATTTGTTGGAGACCGACATGAGCATCCGGAGGGCCAAAAGCGAACCCAGATCTGCCTCGCACGAGGAGGCAAACGAACGGTTCCGAAACAGGGCATGAAGCAGACAGGGAGTAATGTTCCATCGGGCGGGCAGTCGGCTGGAACAAAACTCGAAACATTCGATAGTAAACGCATTGCAATGGTGACGACGCATCAGATTCTGTACTGCCTTATAAAATTGCATACTCCGGATTACATATTTCTTGTCGATGAAGGACCGGTGGGCTTTTTCCAGAAGGGTTTCGGCTGCTTGTTGGGCCTGTTGACTAGCCAGAGGATCGGCCAATACCTGCTCCATCGCCTCCGTTAGCTCTTTATAGGAGATGGTTACCACCGACACTTTCAAGCGTTTTTCTAGCTCAGCCAGGTCCCAGATGCTGCCGCAGGAACAAACCGCCGGCAAGCCCCGATCAGTCGGAAAAAGCACCCGCGTTTGCTGGAACACCTTCCGCGCACGAAGCAAAGAGAGGATTTCTCCCAATTCCCCATCATGGGCCGCCACATAGGCCTCCAAGCCGCGAGCTCGAACATAAGCGGCAATATCCACATTTCGGCACCCCAGACCTCGAAGCAGAATGGGTTTCTGAAATCGATGGGCCACTTCGTACCCACAAATCGACGAACCGGCCGGATATAAAAAATAGACGTCTGTTTGGTTAGCATCGGCGGCCAACTTGTTCATTTCTTCTGCTGGGATCCGGAAATCCTCGGCGAAAGTAAGATGAGCAGGAGGCAACAGATGAACATCTTCCGACCGCCCCAGCCCCTGCTGGTGGAGTTGTTTGCACCACCTGGCAAAACTCTCCTCAGCCAATCGGCGCTCTTCCGCAGGGGACAGACCCCGCCATCGGCATGGCCCCTCCCAAAGCCCACTATGAATCAGATTAAACATCACCGGTTTGACCTTCAGTTTGATCTCCAGGGGACTAGTCGCGGGGTCTTCAAAACCAGGGAGCACCGCTGGCAAGTCTCCGGTCAGACTACCCAGGGTAGGAGCGGCACTGATCGTACCCACGCTTGCGGCAAGAAACTGACGGCGATTCATCGGCGGACCTCCAGTAAAGAAAACGAATCTTTCTATACTTCGATGGATCCTGATGGCCTCCTGCCCAAGCTCAAATACGAGCCAGAAACCCTATCGGGGGATGAATTGTCCCTTCATCGCCTCCCGCCCGGCAGATACCGGATTTTTCTGCCACTCGACTTTTGCCATTTTTAAGCCTTTCTCGAATGTATTACGCTCTAACTCTTTGGGAGTATTGGAGTTAGGAAATTAGACGAGCAAATGGAAGGTGCTCCGGAACTTTCGAAAACCAAAGAAGTTAGGAAAAATGCCAAAAGTCGAGTTTAAAGCCTCTAAATGAGCTTTCTAACCACCCTCCAAGAGAGAAGGAGCCGCCGCAAAACTGTCTGGCTTTTCATTTTCTTAGAGGTTCTTAGCTCGACTTTTGCCAGTTTAGGCCTTCTCCCGGAAGGGGAAAACTCTAACTCCTTGTAACTATTGGACTTAGGACATTGTGTGAACAAAAGGAAGTCTCGTCGTAACTCCTGGAAACCAAAGGGGTTAGGGAAAATGGCAAAAGTCGAGCTTAGAATGATCCAGAGGTTCCAGAATTCTCCTCGACTGAATCTACGAAGTCATCGGCTACTCGAAGAAATTGATCTGCACCACCAGCAAGTGCGGTAGGCGGAGCTGAAGCGGAGCGACGTGCAGACTTCTTTTGCCGACTGGCCTCTGGAGGCGGTTTAGTTGGAATGAGGCAGTCTGGACCGTTGCCGATCAGGTCTTCCCGGCCTGCCGCTCGAAGAGCTGCCCGCACGTCGAAATAGTTCTCTGGTTTCCAGTACTGCAGAAGCGCCCGTTGCCATCGCCGTTCCCGGCCACTGCGAGCCACATAAACTGGTTGGCCTGTCAAAGGATCTAAGCCGGTCCAGTACATGCAGGTAGACAAAGTACCTGGGGTAGGGAGAAAATCTTGTACCTGCTGCGGCCGAAGCCCTCGACGCTTTAGATAGCAGGCCAAATCAATCATACTGGCTAGATCGCAGCCTGGATGCCCAGCCAAAAAGTACGGCACCAAATACTGCTCCCGACCGGCCTGCCGGGACGTCTGCTCAAACAGCCGCTGAAATTCCTCGAACTCTTCGATTGGCGGTTTCTGCATAAGCCGAAGCACCTTTGGATCCGTATGTTCTGGCGCTACTTTCAGGTGGCCGCCCACATGATACCGGACCAACTCCTCCAGATACTCTGGGCATCGTCGCGCAAGGTCCATCCGTACACCCGAAGCCACCAACACACGCCGAATCCCCCGAACTCGCCGTAACCGGCGTAGTAGATCCAATAGCGGCCGATGATCTAGACAAAAAAATGGGCAAATGGTCGGATGCCAACAACTTAGCCGACGACACCGGGCTGCAAGCTCCGCTCGGCTACAATGCATCCGATATACATTGGCAGTAGGGCCTCCAAGATCGCTAATAATGCCGGAAAAACCTGGGCTACGAACCAATCGACGCACTTCCCTTAGGATCGAACGCTCCGAGCGGCATTGAACGAACCGGCCTTCATGCAAACTGAGCGAACAGAAACTGCAGCCGCCCGGACAACCACGGACTATCTGAATAGAAGTTTCTACAACCCGCAGCGCCGGGATCGGCTCTTGATAGGCCGGATGCGCCCGCCGCGTAAACGGCAGAGCGTAAATCCAGTCCATTTCTGCCTCAGCCAGCGGCAGATCCGGTGGATTGATCACCACCGCCTCTGGGCCATGGTATTGCACCAGGCGACGGCCGTTATAGGGATTGGCCTCCCGATAGGCCAATAGCGTCATTCTCGAAAACGCCTCCTTACTGGCCGATACTTCTTCATAACTGGGCAGGACCACAGTTTCTACCGGCATAAGTGGCAAAAGGCAGCCGGATGCGGAAGTACAGTGATTGGCCTCTCGCTCACCTTCTATTGGTCGGCTCTCCTGGATCGCTGAGGGGCAGGAGCTATTTGGGGCCAGAAGTGTGGGACCAAGCGGCCGGGCGGCCCGTACCAGTCCTTCCGGCAATGGCTCCTTGGCACCGAGCCGATACGCCACTCCGCGTAAATCCCGAAGGTTTTTGACCGGTTCGCCGGCGGCCAACCGACGCACTATCTCTACCAGCACCCGCTCGCCCATGCCGTAGACCACCAAGTCCGGCTTAGCGTCCATTAAGATACTGCGGCGGACCTTATCGCTCCAATAGTCGTAGTGGGCAAGGCGCCGGAGGCTGGCTTCGATGCCCCCAGCAATCACCGGTACGCCTGGATAGGCTTCCCGGGCCCGCTGGCAATAGGCTAGGGTGGCCCGATCCGGACGAAGTCCAATCCGGCCACCTGGACTGTACGCATCTTCATTTCGCCGCTTCCGATTCGATGTGTAGTGGTTGACCATCGAGTCCATGTTACCGGCGCTAACAGCAAAACAGATCCTTGGCCGTCCAAACTGCCGCCATGGCTGACACGAACGCCAATCAGGCTGGCTTAAGATGGCTACTCGGAAACCAGCAGCCTCCAAACATCGGCCTAAAATCGCCATCGCAAAACTAGGATGATCTACATACGCATCGCCAGTAACAAACACCACATCTACAGCGTCCCAGCCCCGGCTGCGCAGTTCTTCCACCGTCATGGGCAGAAAATCTTCACTTCGACCACCTTGCACCATTTTGGGAAGACCTTCTTGCAGGCCTAGCAGACATAATGGGGGCTGAGAAACAACAGCGCCGGAAGAAGCATCCGAAGGCTACTTTTATTCTATGCCCCAGGGGCAACCAGGTTTTCTAGCGGTGGTCGGCGGTGGTGCCAATCGGTAGCTTGCTGAAACATCCATGCCGCCCGCAAAAGTCGCTCTTCTTCAAAGGCCGGCGCTTGCAAGTGCAACCCAATCGGAAGCCCCTCTCGGGAAAACCCACAGGGGATCGAAATACCGCAAATACCAGCCAAATTGGTTACCACCGTATAAAGATCAAATAGATACATCGCCAGCGGATCATTGATCTTTTCGCCCAGCCGAAATGCTGGCGAGGGCGTTACTGGACCTAGGATAATATCTACCTCTTCAAAAGCCCGGTCAAAATCCTGGCGGATCAGGCGTCGGACTTTCAATGCCTTCAGATAATAGGCCTCATAATAACCGGCGCTAAGAGCGTAGGTACCCAGCATGATCCGACGTTTGACTTCCGGGCCAAAGCCTTCTGAGCGGCTTTGCCGGAACATCCGCACTAATGGGGTATCCAGCTCTTCCAAAGCGGCTTGGTTGCCTGCGCGGCGAAGGGCCGCCTGTTCTGCCTCCAATTGGGCCCGCATTTGCTGTTCCGGAGTCCTATAGCCGTAATGCACCCCGTCATACCGGGCCAAATTACTGGAAGCCTCACACGGGGCAATGATGTAATAGTCAGCCACCGCATACTTGCTATGAGGCAAGTGGACCTCTCGGATCGTAGCCCCTAGCGATTGATAGACTTTTATCGCCTCTTGAATTGCCTGGCCGACTTCAGCATCTAGGCCCGCGCTGTAGTGTTCCGGAACAATGCCGATGCGAAGCTGGGGAAGGGGCTGACCTACAGTTTTTGAATACGGGGGGACCGGCTTAGGCACGGAGGTAGAATCTTTGGGATCATGCCCCGCCAAGACTTCCAAAACGAGAGCCGCATCTTCGACCGAGCGGGCCAGGGGACCAATCTGATCTAGACTGGAGGCAAAGGCCACCAAGCCGTATCGGCTCACCCTTCCATAGGTGGGCTTCAGCCCCACCACACCGCATAATGCAGCCGGCTGGCGAATAGAACCGCCTGTATCCGTTCCCACAGAAAGGGGGGTCATCCGGGCGGCCACACAGGCCGCCGATCCTCCACTCGAACCGCCGGGAATCCGCTCCAAATCCCAAGGATTTCGGGTCTTTTGAAAAGCAGAGTTTTCCGTCGAACCGCCCATGGCAAATTCGTCCATGTTGGTTCGACCTAAAAGGATGGCATCAGCCGCTTTGAGCCGCTGAATAACCGTAGCATCATATGGCGGCCGAAAATCGGCTAGCATCCGGGATGCACAAGTGGTCGGTACCCCTTGAGTGCAGAGATTGTCTTTGATGGCTACCGGAATACCTGCCAATGGTCCGAGCGGCTCCCTTGCATGCCGACGCCGATCGATTTGAGCCGCCTGCGCCAACGCGCCCTGAGCATCCACCCGCAAAAAAGCCCCGATCTGGCCGTCATATCGGCGGATTTGCTCCAAACAGGCATTGACCAACTCCACTGCTCCAAATTGCCCCTTGTGAAATTCCTTTAAAAGTTCGGTAGCCGTAAGTTCCAGCAATTCACTCATATATTTATCCCCAAAATAGGGAACTGAAGGGGCACACCACGTTCTTTCTAGGGTTTTTAAGCTTAAGTTTTGCCATTTTCCCTAAGTCTTTTTTGTTCCAGTAGTTACGACGCCCTCCTTTTATTCCCACAATTTCCCGAGTCCAATATTTCCAAAAAAGTTAGAGCTTTTCCCTGCCGGAATAAGACCAAAAATGACAAAAGGTAAGTAAAGAACCCCCGTAGCCCAGTGGATTTTTCCCTGCCACCGTATGCCATTAGATTTCGCCCAGAACTGGCGGAACCCGGTAACATGCTTCATCCCTGTTAGGGGCATTCAGGAGGGCCAGTTCTCGTGGCAAACTAGGTTCCACCCGGTCTTCCCGAAATACATTGGTCATTTCCACGGCATGGGCCATCGGCTCCACCCCCTCCGTATCCACCTCTCGGAGCAGAGCCATGTACTCCAAAATCTGACCTAATTGAGTAGTCATTAACTCCACTTCTTGGGGGTTCAGGAGCAATCGAGCTAAAAGGGCTACCTTTTGGACTTCCTCCTGAGAAATGGCCATCGAAATCTCCTTTAATACCTCAGGGTAATATCCACAAACAGGTGGATTTATTACCCATTAGGGAGGGTATGGCCAAGAGAGTCCGCTTCTGTGAGAGGCTGGCATGAATGGATTTTAGGAATATCTCCAATAATTCCAGGAGGGATATTTTACCATGTTGGCCTCCCTCCCCCTAACCCAATATGTAGGGTTATTAGCATTGCTAGCACTCAATAGATAGTGGTGTGCGACTGTGAGAACCCAGCGGCTATAGAATTAAAAGTTCATTAAGTTCACTATATGTTCAGGATTTTGCAGAGGTCTCTTTAGCGATTTCCCACAGGTCTTCAGACTGACCGGTAGATCAGATGAAGTTAGGATAAATGGGGGGGAATCAGGCGTTTTGAAGCTTTCAGGTAAAAACTCTGCTTGGGAGCTGGAAAATGCTTTTGAGGACAGCCTCTCGGCTCGACTTTTGCCATTTTCCCTAACTTCCGTTCTGCTCAGGAGTTAAGGAGGCTATCCTTTTTGCTCATACGATTCCCTAACGCCACTAATTCCAAGGAGTTAGGGTTTTCGCCATTCCACAGAAGCCCCAACATGGCCAAGGAAGAACTCACCCGGCGTTTTGCTTTTTTACCCCAAGTTCTTGTGTGTCTAGTGGTTACGACGAAACTCCCGTTAGTTCACCCAATCTTCGCCATCTAAATAGGTGCAAACCCTTGGGGCTTTTTCGTTCCAGGGGGAGAGGCCAAAAATGACAAACGCAGATTGGGCGAAAGTTAGCCTACTTTTTCTTCCTTTTTCTTCTTTTTCTTTTGTGCCTCTTTGGACGATTGGGCAGTTTTTGCATCGGATTCCTGGGCGGATTTTACCTGAGCGGGGGGAGGTTCTGGCCCCACGTCCAATGGCGGCAGTTTGAATGGAGCCGCTCGGATGATCCGCGTTACCGCCCCAGTCCGGAGGCATTGGGTGCAAATCCGAATCCGTTTATGAGTCCCATTGGGAGTGGTGATGCGAATCCGCTGCAAGTTAGGCCGAAATTGCCGAGGCGAAATCCCAGTGATCTTTTTGCCCACACCACCGAGGTATTTAGCCTTCCCACGAGTGGTAATCTGATTGCCCATCACCGCCCGTTTGCCGCAAATTTGACATTCTCTAGCCATTTCTCTTGCCACTTTCCTTTCAAAAAGGTAACTCCCCCCACCCTCTAGCATACCAGAGGGTGAAAAATGCGAGTATCGGGTGCGATTTGGGAGAAATTGGTTAGCAGACTAATTCTCTGTAATATCTGGGTAAAAATATAAGTATGCGTTCTAATCGGCTCGAAGACAAGAGAGAGTAGCCATTTTTCCTAGTTAGGGCGTAGGGGCGAGAGGACCTCCTCCTGTCTGATGGGGTACATTTTGGTAGGAGATTCGTGGAAAACCCAAGGAACCTCTGCAAAATCCTGAACATCCAGTGAACTTTATAAACTTTTGATTCTTTAGCCATTCCGTTGTCCTGCCAGGCCATCTACTATCTGTTGGGTGCTAGCAATCCTAGCGCCCCTATATGTTGTGTTAGAGGGAGGCCAGCCAAAACGGCATAAAGATATCCCCTTTGAATTATGCAGAGGTTCCCCAATAACTTTTTAAAAAAACTGTCGGGAAGCGGTTGCCCCTTAAAAACTCTCCTTCCAGGAAACCAGGCCTGGGTTAAACGGGCTATTGAGCAAATCGCAGGGGTTAGGGTTGCCCAATGGAAGGAAAGAAAACCTGAAAACTTTCAAAGCGTATTGGTAGCTGGGACTAGCAGACCACCGGTGGTTCGGATAATATAACCCTAAAGCGTGTCCCAGGAGCGATATCGCACAAAGCTTGCCAGTTTATCTGTCCACGATCTGCAACGCAGAGGTTTTGCAGCAGCAATCGGGGAGAGTAACCTATGACCAAACCGGAAGATTTGTATGAGGCGATTCTAACGGGTAATGCGAAGAGGGCTGAGGAGGCGGCCCAGGCGGCACTAGATGCCAATATGGATCCCAATGAGCTATTGGCCAAGTACATGATTCCAGCCATGGATGAGGTGGGCCGACGTTTTGAATGCAACGAGTATTTTGTGCCGGAGCTGTTGATTGCCGCTCGGGCCATGAAAAAGGCCTTAGAACTGCTGACGCCGAAGCTGGCAGCAGCCGGTGCAAAGAAAGCAGGTCGGGTGGTCATCGGCACCGTGCAGGGCGACTTACATGACATTGGCAAAAACTTGGTCGCCTCCATGCTGGAAGGCGGTGGATTTGAAGTTACCGATCTGGGCATCGACGTGCCGCCGGAACGCTTTGTAGAAGCCGCCCGCGAAAAAGGCGAAGGCACCATCGTGGCCATGTCCGCCCTGCTAACGACCACCATGACCATGATGCCCAAAGTCATCCAGGCTTTAGAACAGGCCGGCCTCCGATCGAAGGTCAAAGTCATTGTAGGCGGCGCCCCGGTTACCCAACAATTTGCTGATCAAATCGGCGCTGATGGGTATAGTGATAATGCCAGTGGTGCGGTAGCTCTGGCCCGTCGCCTAGTGGGGGTGCAGGCCTAGAAGGCTTCTCCGTGCGCCATCCCCTTTTGCCATCGGGAACAATTCAGCGCCATGGCGGGTGCTGCGGGTCGTCATCTGTGCGTAAGCAAAGCTTCAGATTTTGGCTTTTCCGGTTTGCCGCGGATACCAGGGGCAAACGTCCAGTGGCGTTCTTCCAGCAAGGACCAGGAAAATCTTCTGCGGATGGTTTCAAAAGGCCCGATTTTTGTTCGACGGAAGGGAGATTGCTCTTTTCTGCAGAATGGCAGACCCTGTGGCTTTGTGAGGAGGTCGCTATAGATGCCTATTGAAAATTTGATTATTATCGGCGAATCGATCAATGATTCGGTGCCAACCACTCATGAACTTTTCGAGACGGGCAATTGGGAGGGAATTTTGGAGCTAGCCCGCATGCAGGATGCTGGCGGAGCTGCGTATATTGATGTCAATGTGGGCATGCGATCTGGGGAGTTTATGGCTGAAGCGGTACGACGCATCCAACAGGTTACTCGAAAGCCCCTGGCTATTGACACCCCTGATCTGGAACTGGCTCGGGCCGGCCTTCAGGCCTACGATCCAACTAAAGCAAACGGCCATTGGCCGATCCTCAATTCCGTCTCGCCGCTTCGCACTGAGATGTTTGATTTGTGGCGGATCCAGCCGTTTCGGCCCATTCTGCTTATTTCCGAACATAGTGTGGATGGCCGGGCACAACCCTGCCGAACTGCCCAGGAAACCTATCAGGCGGCGAAGTTTCTGCTTCGGGAAGCCCTAAGCCGCTGCCCAGGCCTCAGGAACCAGGACTGCATCTTCGATCCGGGCATTGCACCGATCGGTTCGGATGTAGAGGGCAACCTCGTGCGGCTTATCCGGGCCATGGAGATGATCCATCAGGATCCAGAGTTTGCCGGGGTACATTTTTCTGTGGGCCTGAGCAATTTTACGGTGATGCTTCCATCTCGGCGGAAGGATGGTACTCCGGTAAAAAGTGCCTTGGAAAGTGCCTTTCTGACCAAAGCAATGCCACTTGGGCTAGACATGATTGTTGGGTCAGTGAAACGCCGCTATGAGCTTTTGCCGCCCGATCACCCCGCCATGCAGTGCCTAGAGGATTGCCTCCAACGGCCCGGCTTTGAGGCGATACTGCGTGTCCGGCAATTCTATACGGAATAAAAGAACCTTTGACTCATTCAAGAAATATAGGAACCTCTGCATAATTCAAAGGGGATATTTTTATACCATGTTGGCTGGTCTTCTCTCTAACACAACATGTTGTGTTAGCATTGCGGCACCCAATAGACAGTAGGTATCCAGGTAGAACAACCGAACCGTTAGAGAATCGAAGGATCACAAAGTTCACTATATGTTCAGGATTTTGCAGAGATTCCTATATTTTTTATAGCGTTTTCACCTCTTCTTTCTCGCATATTTTCCCTAGCAAGCTACTCTGCTAGCAATCCACATAATGTACGTCCTCGGATGGAAACGGGGAATGACTCCCAGCCAAATTTTAGTTTACAAAGGGACCTCTCCATATTTCTGAACATATAGTGAACTATATAAATTTTTAGATTAAATAGGCATTTGCTACCTTTATCTAAATACCTACTCTATGTAAGGTGCTAGCAGTGCCAGAAAGCCAATTGGGGAACCTCTGTAAAATCCTGAACCTACAGTGAACTGCAGGAACTTTTGTTTCGGCTGGCAGCCATTTGCTTTCGCCGAGGGACTGTTATATGTTCTGCATTGACACCACTAGACCACTACATATTGGAGCGAAGCTGGGACAAACCAAAATGGTATAAAAATATCTGCTTGGAATTATGCAGAGCTTCCTAGGTCAAACGTGAGGAGAACCAAAATATCTGCGTCGAATGATGCAGAGGTTCCCAGTTTTTAGGGGGCTTTCTCGATTGCATTTGCAGTGGCGCGCCAAGAAGGCAGGAACGCCTCAAGGATTTACCAGCGGATTTCCAACCCCACGATTGGCCCGTGATAAAAGGCCGTGCTATACCGGAAGGAAGTCGTCTGTTCCTGTAATGTCTGTTGACTGGCCAAGGCCACCCCGTCGAGCCATAGGACCTGATACCCCCCATACAAGATAGCGTGCTCTGCCAAGTGGTATTTGCCCAATAATGCTATTTCGCCGACAAAAAACGTTTTGTGGTCTGAGCCGGAACCCGACTCGCCTGGTTGGGCAATCCCATTGATGAGAGGATAGACGGTTACCGATCCCCGGCTAGGACCACCAAAGATTCCGGCACGAATGGCCCCTTCGAGTTGCAGCCGTCCGAACAGTGGCAGATTCCCTTCTGCCCCAATTTGATATCCATAAAGGTAATTGCTCATGCGGAGTCCCACGCCAAAGCCCAGGCTAACCTCGGGGATACCGAAAAAGTCGAATTCTATCTGCGCGTTGGCCTTTTCGTGTAGCTCAATCCACCGAAACCCGCTGAATATGGAAATTCTTTCTCCTAATCGCCGGTAGAGGTTTAGTTCCGTACTGTATAGCCGAGAGGTGTACAGCATCTGAACAGACATACTGATGGGGAACTGGTCCTCTCCAGAGAAAGCGGTGTCGCTGAGGCCCCCCTCCCACCCATCCACGTGGAAATATCGGACGCCCAATCCCCAACCGCTTGGCCATTCATAGCCCAATCGGATTTCTGGTCCTGCTGCCCAGCCGAGGTCCAGATCCACCCAAGTTTCTTCTCCTTCCACGCCAAACGGGACAAGGTTAGCCGGACTAGGTCGCTCTAAAAACACCGCCCCCGCTCGGATTTGCAACGGATGGATACCTGGAGGGCCATCTACCCCAGAGGCAAACCACCCTTGAGCCTCGCTGTTCCAAGGCCAGCCAATCGATGCCATCCCCAGGACCACCGTCTGCAGAGCTTGACTCCACATTTTCTCTGATCCTCTGAGCGACCTTACCAAAGACTTAGAGCCTCTCAGCTTGACTTTTGCCATTTTTAAGCCTGTGCCGAATGTGTTCCGCTCTAACTGGTTGTGAATATTAGAGTTAGGAAATTGTATGTACGAATAAGAGGCGATCCGTAACTTTTAAGGCCAAAAGAACTTAGGAAAAATGGCAAAAGTCGCGCTCAGGCTTGTAGGATAAAATTGTTTCAGGGCACACCTCCGTCTTCCATCACCTCGGTGTTATACACATCTTTTGGGATGGATTTCCCATCCCAACGAGCCAAAGCGATTGCCCCACCTAGGGGTATAACAAACTTCTCAAAAGAAGCTAACCGTTACTTTGGAAAAATTACACCATTAGGGAAAGATCATTTGAAAGATCAGGAAGTGTTTGGTTTCAGAAACTGTTTTGCCTATATTGCCTGTTTTATCCATTCGATTTCCTTCAACAAACTTTCGGCATTTTCCTAAAGCAATGTCCGAGCTACTGACCTCTAACTTGTGTATAACAGCGAGCTTCCATGACAGAGATAACCCTTGACGGGACCGGCCCGGAAACAAACCGCTGGAGGTGTACCATTTTTTTATCTACTATGCAAGTTCAAGACAGCTCTTAGCTCGACTTTTGCCAATTTTCCTAAGTTTTTTTCTGCTCAGGAGTTACGGCGGACCTTCCTTTTGCTCATACAATTTCCTAAGTTCAATCATTTCAAGGAGTTCGAATTTTCTCCCTTCGGCAGGAGCCCGAAAATGGCAAAAGTCGAGCTGAGCAGAATACCTACTATCTAGTGGCTGCTAGCAATGCTAGCAACCCTATCATATGGGATGAGCGGAATGGGAAGCTAAAATGGTATCAAAACATGCTGCTGAAATGCTACAGAGGTTTCTTATTTCTAACTCCTGAATTGCTAAGAAGTTAAGAAAATACTTTCTCTCTACCCTAAACCTTCCGGAGAAACCTCTCCAAGCGGTTTTCTCCGGAAGCCCGAATATCCATGGAAACCAGGTCTATGGAAGAGAGCCAAGATAAGACTTTTGGGGTATATTAAAATCCCCTCAGGAGGAGATTGACATCCAGGAGGATTTTTCAAGAGGTTCCGGCTACCTTTTCCGTCTGACCTGTTGGACAGAGGCCAATAGGCCGTCCAATCCCTGAAAAACTGCAGTTCATCCCCAAACAGGTATTCTTTTGCTCCTTCGGTAGCTCCGCAAAGCTATGCTGATATAATAAGTTGAATATTCTTTTTCGACCCGCTGGGTATTCTTGGATGAATGACAGTTCGGCTATTCCGATCCCTGACGGGGAAGAACCGACGGATCCTGTTCCTAACGTTGGAGTTGGTCGGCCGGGATGTGGGCCAAGCTGATCCGTTCATACGGATGCTTTTCCCCGCGCTCATACAGGCAAAGCACCGTGCCGTCGGGCAGAACGGCCAAGCAACTGTAGGCCGCCGGGCCGGGCCATAACAATTTGGCTACCGGCCAGCTTTTGCCTTCGTCAAAGCTAAGCCGAAGGGTCATTTTCTTGCGTTCTTTTGGGTCAGCAGGATTGGAAAATATCAGCACATTTTTACTGCCCGGTCGCTCGGGATCAGCCAAGCTATAGCGCCGGATGCTGGCCTGGCAGATCGGTTCTATCAAAGTAGCGTCGTAAGAGACGGCCGACCAGGTCAAGCCGCCGTCAGCGCTATAGGCAACGGCCCGGCAAGTGTGCTCCCGATTGTAATTTCGCATATTAAGCATCAGGCGTGCGTCGGCCAATTCCACCACTTCGCATTCATTGGTTTTTGGTCCGGTAGCGCCGCCTAATTGCCAGGTCTTGCCGCTGTCGTCGCTATAGATGATATGGGAGCCCCACCAGCCATCGTCAGCAATATGGTCGCAGGGAATCACCAGCCGACCAGTGCGAAGCTGAATGCCACAGCCTGGGCCGGTAGCATACCAGGTCCACTGAGGTTTTTTGACCTTTTGGGTGATTTCGACCGGTTTGGCCCAGGTTCGGCCGTCATCAGTGCTATGGGTAACCCAAACGGTACGAGTGCCTTTACTTTTGCGGGCTACAATATCGGGTTCCTTATCTTCGCCCAAGTTATGCGTCATTAGAAGCCAGATGGTGCCGGTTTTCTGATCCACCACCGGGCAGGGATTACCGCAGGTATTTGGCCCGTCGTCCCAAACAATGTGTTGGGCGGAAAAAGTTCGGCCGCCGTCTTCGCTTCGCTTGACCAGCAGGTCAATGTCGCCGGTGTCGCTTCGGCTGTGTTTTCGGCCTTCGCAAAAAGCAAGCACCGTCCCCTTTGGTGTAACAAGCACCGAGGGGATCCGGTAGGTGTGGTAGCCGTCTTGGCCGGAGATATACACATCGACATGTTCTATCTCTTTTTCTTTCGGTTCATTGGCCGGCGGCGTTTTGGATGCTTGTGTTTCTGAGGTCGATGTTTCCACAGATTTTGGCCTTTGGGCTGTTGGTTGGTCAGGCGAGACGGCGGGTGAGGCGGATGTCGGCCTTTGCTTTTGCTCCAGTGAACCTGGTTGGGCTGTGGGGGCTGTATTGGCACTAGCAGGATGATCGGGAGGCGAGTTTTCCTTCGGAATTGCCGAAGGCGACTGATCTAACGGACCAGAGGCAGGGTCATGGCCCGGTTTTAGCCCAGGTACAGGAACGGAGCCGGTCCGGGGGATATCCAGGATGCGGCCGGTAGCGGTGAATTGATGTACCTGCATTTGGCTTCGCCAAGGCCGGAGGCTTACCTGGCCGATCGGGCCCCCGTCAGAAATCATCGAATAAACTTCCCTGCCATCGATTAGAAAACGCATCTGATTTCCTTTGCGGATGATCTCTAGGCGGAAGCGTTGGCCATCGCGGATGTATCGCTCGGTAGGCTCCAAGACCTGCTGGCCGCCAGGAAATATCGGCCCTTCCACAAACAGCCGAGCATTCCCACTGGAAAATCCGAAATGATTTCCTTCACCTAGAACGATGGAGGCACCGCTTCGTTCTAGTTGGAACAGGCTGAGCTCTAGTTTCAGGTGGAAATCGCCCGAGCCGATGGCTCGCACCGTGCGAAGTACATTGCCGGGCCCTCTGCCTTCCAGGAAGCCTTCGCCTTGAGTCCATTTCTGACCAACCGCTTCGACCAACTCCGGCTTGCCGTCGGCCACAAAGACCACTTCCTCCGGCTGATTTTCCAGTTTTTCCGGCGGCGTTTGGCCCCCTTCTGGCAGGCGATTTAGCCCCTTGGGCTGGTGTTTTAACCCGACGGGCGGATTTTCCGGACCACCCATGGGATTTTCTGGTTTTTGTTCTTTGTGAGCCGAGGGGGATGGTGGATCAGCGCTTTGGATCGGATCTGCCGCCGATGGCTTATATTGCCTACACTGTGCTGCGGGTGCTGGATCAGCGCTTTGGACCGGTTCTGCTGCCAGGGCCACCCCCAATAGCCAACCTAATAAACCGTATCCAACAACCAAATAACCCTTCACTAGGGGGGACATTGCTCTGTCCTCTGCGAATCCGGGGCAATGAGAGGGGAAGAAATCCTTCTGCTGTTCCTCTGCCTCTATTAGATCTACTAGAGCCATGAGCGTTATTCCCGGAGCAGTTGGGGGTCGGCCCAGTTGGCATGATCGCCGACAATTCCGTCGGTGCCGGGCAGGGTGCGCAGTTCTAGCCACTCCGCCCCCTCCAAATCCACTTCCACCAATTGGGCGGGGCTGTCTTTGCGCATGGGCGGGCTTTGGAAGACCTTTCGGCCATCAAGCCAAACTTCAAAGATGACTTCGCCATCCAAGGCATGTTGATCTCGGCCGATGTAGGCTCGAAACTTTTTGAACCCGCCGCCTGCAAGATCATATGCAATCCGGCTTTCGGCATGGGTTCCTAGGCCGGAGGAGAAGGTTTTCCCGGCGATGGTCATCGGTTTTTCCCAGACGCTTCGGCCGCGGTGCAACCAGGCCCAGGATTGCTCGACCTGATTGGGGGCAAATTGATCGAGGTGGACTACCGGCTGGCTGAGGCTGGTCCATCGGGAGCCAATCCGAACCGCTGAAACCGGCTGGAGGGTAATAATGTGCCTGGAGCGGTCTATTCCGATGGGCAACGGCCAGGGGCCGGGCTCCGGCGGCAAGTGCACGCCTTCGGCAAACTGAAGCCGGAGCACCCGCCGTACCAGCGGCCTTTCCGTCCACACCCAGCAGCCGACTTCGGCCATCAGATACGGCGGTTTCGCAGGGCTAGCTCCTGCGGGTTTAGCAGTTCCGCCAAGCTCAGTCTTTCCGACAGGGCCGCCATCGTCTTTTTTCGGACCAGAGGCATCGGTTTTAACCATCGGTTGAATTGTCCATGTAAACTGATATTCCCCTTCGGGAAGCTTCGCTTCAAACCAAGTCCAGGGATGGGGCAGATGGGTCTGGATTCGTGTAGGAGGACTTCGCACCGCCCGGACTTCCACAGGCCGATCGCCCAGTTTCACCTGACAATCCACGGGCACGGCCGAGTTAGTCTTTGGATCGAATAGAATATGCAAAGTAGCCTGGACGCCGCCAGAGACATGCACCTTGCCCGTGCCTTCGATCTTCCAGGCTGTCTCCTGGCCCTGGCCAAGCAGGACCTTCTGGGAAAAGTTTTCCACCTTGCAGACCGGTTCTTGGCCAGCAAAGGCAATCTCTAACGGAGCAGAGGGATCGGCAAGTGCTGCCGGTTGGTCGTCCACCCAAGCCGCCGCCACTCCCCAGGGTAGGCCGATCCGTGCCTTCTGTCCTGATTGGCCAAATAGTTCATACTCAATCTGCCGATCCTGCCGACGAAGTTCCCGAACCGGTAGGCCAGCCAACGGAGGCGTCCAAGCCGCCAGCTGCTCGCCTGCCGCCGCCTTTTGCTTTGCCTGGCCCTTTTGCTCTTCCGACGCCTCCACAATAGTAGTGGCAGGTTTGACCGATTCGGTCGGACCGGCTGGTTCAGCCGATGGCCTCGGAACCGAATCGGTCGATCCGGTGGGAGCCGATTCGGCCGGGACCAGTTCTATCAAAATGGTTTCATACCCGCTCAGTTGCACTTCTAGCTGATCGCCATAGCCGAAAATTCGCGGTAGTACCTCCCACCGTGGATAGACCATCCGGGCAATCAACCGAAGCTTCTGAGCCGTATCTTTCCCAGAAGTGGTCGGATCTGCCGGAGTGGCGGTGGTGCCGCCCGGAGAGGCCACCTCATGTCCCTGCTCCCAGCCGATTGTCTCGTCCAACGGAATGCAAACCTTCCTGGGTTCGACAAACGGATTCCGGAGAGCTAGGATGCCCCGGTTCTTATGCCAATGGGCATAGCCATAGGGTTCCCGCTTAAACGGATCCCCAAGGATGAGCTCTGTTTGGGCCAGGGTACCTGCATTGTGCCGGGCCCAGCGCAGAATGGAAGCCAAAAAGGCCCAGTCCTGTCGGCCTTTAGTAAAAAACTGTGGGTTGATGTACAAAGTAAGCAGTCTGCTGCCTCGGCCTAGCACAATAATGGCGTTATCTTCCCATTTTTCGGGCGTAATGACGATAATGCCCAAATGTTCCATAGCCGACGGCGGAAACCCTGGATGCTGTTGGCAACGCTGACGAAAAACGGCATCCCGCGTCGTAGTGGCGCTATCCCGCACAATCGGCGCCGGCACGACAATGTCCGGATAATCTCCGGAAATGAACCCCCAAACGGCATCCACATACCGCAGCCACCAGGGGCTAAGCCACATGCCGGTCGTCGGATCTAGGAAGATGTCCGGCTTTTCCCGGCGAATGGCTTCTAAAAGTTCGATAAATGCTTCCGTGTTGGCCTCCTGGGCGTAAAGGCCCGGTAGATGACCATGACCCGGGGCCTCGCAGGAACCACAAAACCCATCGAACTTGTAAAACGCAAATTGGTACTTTTTGGTCAGATTGAGCATCACCTGCATAAAATCCCGACGATACTTTGGACCGGATTGGCACAGATACCAGGGATTGGAGTTCACTTCATAGCCGGCTTTAGCGCCCCAGGGGGCGTGGTTGTAGCCGCTGGAAGGCGACACCCAAAGCCCAAGCCGGGCGTTCATTTTTTTTAGCTCTTCGACTAGCGGCTCGAAACCGCGAGGAAACCGCTCCTTATGGATCTCCCAGAGGCTATTTTTCTCATCCCACCCATCGTCGATCGTAAAGGTGTCGAACGATTCGCCGAACGGCTCCCAAAGGTTTTTCCGGAAGGTTTCGATCAGTTGGAGGCAGTTTTGTTCCGTTGGGGGCATCAGGGTCCACCAGGTGTTGTAATTGACAAATAGGTTCAGATCGGGAGGAGTGGCTTGGAAACTGGTTACGTACTGTCGGAAGCGTTTGAGGACCCGGCCTGGCTCCGCCACACCTAAAACAGCTGTTTTACTCCGCCATCGGCCTTGGACTTGACGACCTGGATGTTGCGTCAAACGGATCAAGCCCTTTTCATACCAGTTGATGCCAGCCGGGAATTCGAGGCCCCAGAAGGTATCGCCTAGGAACACTGGTTGGCCGAAACCGCCATGGGTTTCAGCCCTTGGCAAGCGCCAGGAGGCCCAGGCGTCCAGTTGCACCGGCGGCCCACCGCCTTGCTGCACCTTAGAAATTCTCTCTTGGTCCAAGAAACGCACTTCCCAAACCACAACCTGCCGAAGGTCCAGCGGCGTGGGCGTTTCCAGTTCCAACCACCGCCGGACATAGAAGTCCTTCGGACCTAACTGATAGAAAATCTGGAGACTTAGCTGTTGGGTGTTTCCTTGCTTGTCCTGAAAACGGCCGTCGTAGTAAAGACACAGTCGCTGGCTACCATCAGGCAGCTGGTGACGCTGTTCTTTACGGAAGGCAAAGTTCGAGCTGGTCAGGGCCTCTTGGCCCTCTAGCCCGATCTGGAAGCCCTCTATTACCTGCAGCGACACCGGTTGATGGGCCAATTTATTTTCAATCCGGCGCAGACAAAGTTCCTCCGGCGACCCACCCTCAAATTGCAGGGCCAAAGCCTCACTTTCCAACCGGATCACTTTTGTTGGCGGTTGCGCAATCGGCTTAGGCGTCTGTTGGTTCTGTTTCAACTGTTCGACCGCTGTGATGAGTTTGTTTGGATCGGCTGGCTGGCAAGGCGACTCCTGTTTAGCAACAGCCCATGGACCAGCCACTCCTAACAGCAGCATCCCTCCCAAAACAGCACCACCACGCCACCGCCATCCGTTAGTGTGTCCCTTGCGCTTGCACTTTTCCAGAAGCATGACTCAGACTCCTTTTTGATGACCCCGGGACTACAGATTTTGTAAAAAGCTGAGGCTCTGTTGAAAGGTTGTCCGCAGTCTAGAGAGATTTTGTCCATACTGGTTGGTTTTGCTTCAGTTTTGGTGGGTTTATGCCTCCGACTGGAAAGGGTTTCAACATAGCCAGAAGCTGACCTAAAACTATGAAGCTGACCTAAAACTATATGGTTTCATGGAAACGAGTTCCCCGATCAATCTCCAGCCCTTAAAAACTCTTATTTTGGAAGGCTTTGCATGGGGAAGCCGTTACTCCCAAAATCCATCGTAAAACACCAAAAACACAATTCGTAACGGCATCTAACCTTCAACTTTTGCCATTTTTTCCTAACCGGTTTTTCCCTTCGGGACTTAAGATGAAACCTAGTGTGGTTCACACATCTCCTTACCCCAATAATTATAAGCAACTACTGCATAATTCGACGGAGATTTTTTTATACTATTTTAGTTTCCGCGGGGATCGACCCAATATATTGGGTTACTAGCACTGCTAAATCCTATTAGGAGCTATTTTAGCTCGACTTTTGCCATTTTTGGCTTCCGCATGGAAGAGGAATGCTCTAACTCCTTATGGATATTGGAGTTAGGAAATTGGATGAACAAAGGCTCCCTTCACTCTAACCCCTGGAAACACAAAGAGTTAGGAAAAATGGCAAAAGTCGAGTTTAGATGGGGACAAATAAAGCCTACGGAATCGAAAGTTCCTTAAAGTTCACTATATGTTTAGGATTTTGCAGAGGTCCCTACAAAAAGTTAAAACTCTCCCATTTCCCAGGAGCTCAAAAATGGCAAAAATCGAGCTAACATTTCAGCTAAGTGAACCCAGAATCTCTTTCCCCAGAGGCTCAGGTCGGCAGTAGCCGAGACAATGCCTGCTAAAGGGGCCAAAGCCACTTTGCGCCTCCGTTTCCCCACAATCTTTTCCCATGGGGGCTGAGGAAAAAAGAGCTACTCCACTCACTTGAAATCATCCTAAGCTCGATTTTGCCATTTTTAACCTTGTACCGGATGTGCTACGTTGTAAGTCTTCATGAATATTACAGTTTTAGAGAATCATAGGTACAAATCAACTATCTCTGTAACTACTGAAGTCAAAAGAAGTTAGGGAAATTGGCAAAAGTCGAGCAAAGAGGCAGTCTGGAAATCAAGAGTTGGGCGTCTCCCGATGGAGGTTGGATTAACCAGCTCTTCCGCCAAAAGACGGGAAAATAGGCAATTTCCGGATGCTAGGTAATTCAGCTCCTGAGCTGATTTCCCTTGGAAAAACACATTTCCAGACAGCTTCTAAAGAGACTATATTATCCGAAATCACTTCTATAATGCTACCCTCGATTTGAAATATTTTTGGTTGATACTTCCGCCCAGTGGAGCAACCGCCCTGGTCCTCCCTGCCAAAGTAGGAGACCAGTTCCACAAAACACCGGAGAAAAATCTGGCTGATTTCGCTTCCGCGCCAATGAGCATGGAGGGTACCGTCTGCCCCAAAGCTAAACTCCTTCTCTGCGCTGAATTGTTTAAATGACAAAAGTTAAGCAAAAAACAGAGGGATTGATTCTCAGGATGAGATATTAGACAATCAGCGGTATGGCTTCCTAAGCAAGCAGGCTAGCCAAGGAGCGGGCGGATGAAGCTAGTCATTGCCATTATTCAGCCCACCAAACTCAAGGCGGTGCATGAGGCCCTGGAAAAGATCGAAGTTACCCGGATGACCGTCTGCGACGCTCAAGGATTTAGTTGGCATGGTCGGCCAGACACGTTTCGGGGCCGGGAAGTACGTTCCAAAGTGCTGCGAAAAATCTGCCTAGAAATTGTAGTGAACGACGATTTCCTGGATCGTACTGTACAAACAATTATGAACGTAGCTCGGACGGGCCTGGATGGCGCACCAGGCGATGGCAAAATCTTCGTCGTCCCAGTAGAAGAAACGATTCAAATCCAGGACGGCACTCGAGGGCCTGGAGCCGTGTAAGTTGGCAACATTTCCCCGAAGGGAGTTTTTGTCATCCCTGCGGAAGCAGGGATCCCAGAATAGCTTTCCTGTAGCGAAGGAGATTGCGGCCGGCCTGTGTTTCGCGGGGTGAGGGGGCGTCGGGAGTCCGCTTCTGCGGGAATGAGAATTGGCATTCTTTCTAGACCAAAATGCGATTTCTTTTTCACAACGGCGAAAGGCAGGCGGATTCACTCTTGCGGATTGGGGGCGGCGGCTGGACCGGTAGGTTCCGGACCGGCGCCAGGGGGACTGGTCGGACCAAGGGGACCGACCGGGCCAGTGGCGCCAGCAGCAGAGGCCTCCGGTTTTAACGGCGGCATTCCATAGCCGGGTTGCTCGGCTTCCTCTTCTAGATACACTTCATCCATTTCGGTGGCATCCACATCGTAGCGCAGCAGCAGATAGATGGCCGAGGCGGCTACCCAAAAATAGGCCGCCAAATAGCTTATCGCTGCGAGTTTCACGCAGGCCACCCAGAAACGGATCAGCACTTTGCCGATACCTGAGATCGGACCAGGGGCGGTTTGGTTGACCAAATCAGCGGCATTGCCACCATACCCCCAGCCTGCCCACCAATAGGTCAGTTGAATGACCCCAGCAGCAAACTGACTCACCAGAATCCAACCCAGTGCCCCCAGCAGAGCGGCTATCAATGCATAAAAGAGATATCGGAGTGGACGCTGGAATACGTACGCATAGGATCGACTCAGGGCGTCGAAACAGTCGGTGCCTTCAGCACTGATGGTGGTCCACATCAACGGCCAGCCGAAAAGGAGTCCAACCAGTAGAATCATGATCATTGTACCGGCCAGCAGAGCCAACGGCCAAAACAGCCCCGCAATCAAGACACCGACATCAAACTTCAAGAACAGTCCTAAAATGGCAATCGGCAGCCCCGCCAAGATCATCCCCAAAAAAGGAAACAACGGTGCGGCGAAATAGGAGGGCCATTTTTGCCGAGCAAATTGCAGGGCTTTGGAAAGCGGGAGGCGTTCTTCGACGGCTAGGCGTACCACAGCGATTCGAGTTACTGCACCACCAAAAAACGCCCACACAGCCAGCTTCCAAAGCCAACTCAGCACCAGATAGAGCCAATCTCTAAAGCTGCCGCTGGCCGTCAGCACTGCCCCCAACGGACGAAACCAGTTGAAACCCCCGGCAGACGGTAACGAACTACGCCCGCCAGATGGTTCGGACGACCAGGTCCCAGCTTCGGTTTCAGTACCCTGCACGCCAGAGAGTTTTTCTGCTGACTTTTCTCTTAGAAGAGAAGAGACGTTTTCCGAACTCCTCCTTCCAGGTTCAGCCATGCTTGGGACAGACGGCCATATAGGACAAGGCAAAACACCCATTCGCTCCGGAACCGGCGCCAAAATCTCCAACCAAGGGCATCCTCTCTCAGAACCAATCAGCCAGGCCGGATTGGGCGAAAGTACCAAGCCGAATAACCCCCAGCCGATAACCGTCAGCGTAATACCTACCGCCATTAAGGCCAATACCGGTGCATTAATGGCCAACCGAAAACAACGTACTAAAATCCACCATGGGAAAATTCCCTTCCAGGCAATCTCACGCACCATACCTTGTTCTGGTTCTGCCATAGTGGCTACTCCTTGATAAACATGCCCGATTGTGGATCGCTTCGCCGATATTGTGGATCAGAAAGCCGTTTTCTTAGAGACTCTCCTAAGAAGCATTTTCTATGATGAAAGGAGGTTGCCTTCCTCAATTCACCAGAATCCCCAAAATCCCTGTTTTTAAGGAGGCTGAAGGGTAGGAGCCAGTTGGCAAAAACCCATGGGAAACCGCCCAAATCCCAATTTCCGGACAGCCTCTTACCGGCACCGCTCGGCGAGCTTTCTAGTCTTTCAGTTTCGCCCAGCCCTTCCGTCCGGAGAGGCGGTCCTGAAATGGCATTTCCCCAAGAAGAATAGTTTCGAGTCTCTCCAACAAAATGAACCGCCACAAAAAGTGGCGAAGCCATTTTGCCGCTCATAAAAAGGGAAGCAAACTCGTTTGTTAGAGGTTATCTGAAAAGAAATTCTAGCTCACTCGGCTCCCAAGTGGTTTTTCCAACCAGGAGGAGCTATAGCCCAGGAGTTGGGCACCTTGGCTACCCAGAGCCTTCATCGGCCGTTGGAAAAGGAAAATTG
>JANXAQ010000170.1 GCA_025062105.1 Thermoguttaceae bacterium | reverse complement strand
TATTATGTAGGTGCTAGCAATGCTGCAACCCTATAGATTGGGTTAGAGGAAGAGTAAGCCAACATGGTATAAAGGAACCTCTGCATAATCCTGAACCTAGAGAAACTTTATGATTTTTGATTTGGTCGGCTTTGGTTGCCTTCCATCCACACACTTACTTTATCGAGGGTGCTAGCAGTACGAGTAACCTAATTGGGTCAGAGGCGGAGGGAACCAAAATGTATAAACATACTTCCATCAAATTATGCAGAGGTTTTAAAAATCTGGACTTTTGCCATTTTTTTCCTAACTTATTTTGACTCCAGGAGTTAGGGCAAACCTCCTTTTGGTCCACATGATTTCTAAGTTCGACTTTTGCCATTTTCGGACTCCTCCCGAAGGGAGAAAGTTCCAACTCCTTGAAATGATCGGAGTTAGGAAATTGTGTGGACAAAAGGAGGGTTCGTCCTAACTCTTGAAGACAAAACCACTTAGGGAAAAATGGTAGAAGTCGAGCTAAGAGGCTGTCCTAAAAAGCATTTCTATGATGAAAGGGGGGTTCCTTCCTAGAATTTCCCAGAATCCTCAAAATCCCTGTTTTTAAGGAGTGCCAAGTGTAGGAGCCGGTAGGCTAAAACCCATTGGAAACCACCCAAATCCCAATTTCAGGACGGCCTCTAAGTTCAACAATTCCAGGGAGTTAGAACTTTCCCCGTTCATCCAGCGGCCCAAAATGGCAAAAGTCGAGCTTAGAAAAATACCTGGTTTTCTCTCGAAAATGTCAGGTTAGGAGTGTCTTTCAGCCGGACGAGGTTTCGGGCTGGGAGAAGATTTCGGCGGGGGCAGATCTTTTGGGTTAGGGGGTTCATGAGGCCTGGGGCGGGGGATTGGCCAGGGGCCGCCCGGCCACCAGGGAATTCGGGGACCAGTGGCATCCTTAGGCCGGATTTGCTCGGCTTTCCGGCGAGCTTGGGCGGCTTGGTCGGTTTGGCCAAGGTTTTGCAGCAGGTCTGCTTGGGCTGCATACGCCCAAGCCAGGAACCCCCGTACCAGCATACCCCGATCCGCATCTTGAAGTCGTTTTTCAGCCCGTTGGATCGCTTCGTCGAGGAGTTTACGTTGCTCTTGTTTTTTGCCTTGGGCCTGGAGCAGTCCATGTAAAAGCACAGTTTGTCGGGCCAGTTCGATCTGATAAGGAAGCTGCGAAGGAAATCGTTCTGCCAATGTTTGTTGGAGGTTGAGGGCTTGGCGGAGATGTTTTTCTGCTTCGGTCCATTGACCGGAACTCGCCTCCCACCGGGCCACTTCCGTGTACAATCGGGCTAGAGCTGCCTGGTAGTCTGGCACATGAGGATACTGAGCGACTAGTTCGGTTTCGATTCGCAGGGCTTCTTGGAGCCGACGGCGCTCTTCTGAGTTGGGTGGGAATGGGGCGCTGGCTCGGGCGATGGCGGCGTAGGTTTCTGCTAATTCAAACCGGTAATCTGGGTTAGCGGGGAAGTCGGCTACCAGTTTTTCCACCAATTCGAGGGCCTTTTGCCGAGTCTTTGCTACTTCTTCGGCCGGAAGCCGACGTCCAGCAAAAGTAGCCAGTTCTCGGTAGGTGCGGGCCAAGGTCAGTCGATATTCTGGGTGTTGGTGCGATTGTTCTACCAGTTGCTCCAGCAATCGGACTGCTTGCTGGTAGCAAGCCACCGGATCGGGCAGTTCTTGTTGGGGTGGTGTTGGAGGAGAGGATACCGAGGGAGGGGTGGGTTTTCGGCCGGCCCGCCGTCCCGGCCAGCGCCAACTCAACGCTCGCCCCAGCGCAGCATAACTGCGAGCCAGTTCTAGTCGGCAAGCCGGCGTCTGCGCAACTTCGGCCGGTGCTTCCGCAAGCAGTTGCCGAGCGGTTTTATAGCTCTGGATGGCCTGAGGCCATCGCGCTGTAAACCAATACAGATTACCTAATCTATTTTCTACCATGGCTTGTTCTAGCCGAAAACTCGGCTCCGAAGTAATATCGGCTGCTATCTGAGCGTAGATCGTTCGTGCTTTTAGGAGGGATTTTTCTGCCTCCTCGTAATTGCCCAGCCGCAGATGGATCTCCCCCATCCGGCGGTAGGCCTGAGCAGTTTCGCGTTGTAGGGCTCGGTTGTCGGCATTTTGCTGGGCGAACCGGTCGTAAAAAGCCAACATGGTCTGGACGACGGCGGCGTCTTTTTCCGTGAGGGTGCTTGTCCATCCATACACTTCCCAAGGTTCTTCGGTCGGTTGAAGTTCTTCCGGCTCTGATTCTTCCCGGGTGGGTGGATGCGGTTGGAAGACCGGTTCGGCCACGATCCGATGGAAAATATCTTCAAAGGCCTGGATGGCAAGCCGAAGGTTGGCCTCAGCCCGGGCGTATTCTGTCTCGGCTTTGTAGCGCTGGAGTTCGGCTCGGGTTCGTTCGGCGTCGGCCAGTTTTCGGGCCGCCTCGGCTTGAGCCCGTTGGAACGACTCCCGCCGCAGAGCGGCTGAGGTCCGCACATAGCCGACCGATGCTACCACCGCCACAACCGCCAAAAGTCCCACCACCGCCGCCGAAAGAGCAGCCACCAACTTGTTCCGCCGACACCACCGCCAGAGCCGTTCTAGGGACGATACCCGCCGAGCACGCACCGGCCGATCTTCCAGAAACCGTTCTAAGTCCTCGGCGAATTCGGCAGCTGTTTGATAGCGCTCGGTGGGTTGCCGAGCAATGGCTTTCAGGACGATTGTTTCTAAGTCCCGAGGCACGTCCGGCTGAAGCCGACGGGGCGGGACTGGATCTTCATGCATTACCTGCCGGATCAGCCGCGCTCGGTCCGTCTCATCAAAGGCCGGTCGGAGCACCAGCATTTCGTAAAGGGTTAGCCCCAGTCCATAAACATCTGTCCTTGCATCCGCTCGACCTTCCCATTGTTCCGGAGCCATGTAACGCAAGGTGCCTACCACATCGCCCGAACGCGTCAGCTCCTCCTGATCCAACAGTTTGGCTAGTCCGAAATCGGCGACCCACACCCGTCCTTCCGCATCCAGGAGGAGATTGCCGGGCTTAATGTCCCGATGCAAGGCGCCCTGCTGATGGGCATAGTGCAAGGCATTGGCCACCTGTAAGCCGATACCCGCTACTGAGCGCCAATAGCCTGCCGGAAGCCGAGGCGGCTGGCCTAGCACATCAGACCAATCAAGCATCGAAGACTCCCCAGAAGGCCCCTGGCCTCCCCCTAGAGAACATGTGGCACTGCCGACTGAGGCAGTGCCCGTTGCCGAATGGCTCCCCGGCCCCTCGCCTGCCAGCGCCCGAATCACTGGTAACGTGCCGCTACTTTCGGTTGTTTTTCTTACCTGAGGGGTCAATCCGGCTGAAGGTGCAAATCCGCCTGCCAAAAGCAGTTGCACTAGTTCTCTTAGCTCCTGTCGGGTGGCCTTAGTTTCCGGCTCCGTCTCCGCCGAAGACGAAACCAACTGCGATGTCGGCAGAGCCTGCTCCGGTGTGCCAACAGGCTTTTTCGCCAAAACCGTGGAAGCGGAACTAGGAGAAGCTAAAAAATGCGCACTGAGTTCCGTGAGCACCTCGTCCAGAGAGACACCGCGAATATATTGCATTACATAATAATGAATCCCCTCCTGCTGGCCGACGCCGAAAACAGGGATGATGTTGGTGTGGTGGAGGCGGGCAGCAGCCTTGGCCTCTCGATGGAATCGGCGAACCGCACTAGGAGAAGATAAATGAATACTTGGCAATACTTTCACTGCAACCCGGCGGCCCAACGTCTCCTGTTCCGCCTCATAGACAATCCCCATTCCCCCACGGCCAATTTCACGGATGATCCGGAAATCCCCAAGACGCCGAAAAGGCAAGGTTTCTGACATATACGTATTTTCAGTATCTGGCGACGCTCCGAAACACGCCGGACCAGCGGAGGCCTCCTGGTCAGCCTGGGGGTGGCTGGGGGATAATCGATCAATAGACACTTCCGACGGCCCCTTGAGCGGCTCGCCCCTCTTACCGACAAAGTCTCCTTGCTCCTCATGGGCTAAGGCGGCTTCGACCGGCTGTGGATTTTGTTCCCGAATCGCCTCCAGCCATAATGCCGTGCTAAAGACCTTTTGGATCCGTTCGGCCAACTGGGGATGCCGGTGCACATACTCCTCAATAGAAACCGGTTCCCCTTGCCGACGACGCTGCAAGAACTCCTCGGCCAACACTTCCACCGGATCCCGATCCAAACTAGGTTCACTCATAGCCGGCCCCTTCTTAAGAGCAAGATCCCCCCCACTTGGCCTCGAATTTTGCCATCTGGAACGGTTCCGTCGAAGCAGGGACTTAGCTCGACTTTTGCCATTCTCCATAACTTGCTTTGTCTCCAGAAGTTAGGACGAACCCTTCTTTTGGTGACACCATTTCCTAACTCCAATAACTCCAGGGAGTTAGAACCTTCCTCTTTCGGCAAAAGACCAAAAATAGCAAAAATAGCAAAAGTTGAGTTTACCCAACTTTTGCTATTTTCCATACCTCCTTTTGTTTCCGATAGTTAGAACAAGCCTGCTTTTTGCTCACGTAATTTCCTAACTCCAACAGTTACAAGGAGTCAGGGCTTCCCCTTTTCTGCAGTAGGTCCAAAATAGCAAAAGGCGAGTGTAGAACCTCTAACAAAATGAAAATCCCGGGTTCCAAACCACGACTAGATCCCCGGAGGCTGGTAGCTTGCTGTTATCCACAAGTTGGCGTAGAAGCGTTCGAACCTCACTTTAGGCAAATCCCAAAAGCTCGTTGAACAACCGTGAATGGATACAATAGGCGATCTAGCTAAGACGGTTTTTGAAACCAAGCACTTTTTGCTCTTGGAAGTGATCCTTGCCTAAATGCTGCCATTTCTCCGAAGGAACAATTAGCTTCTTTTGAAAGCTCCGTTATCCCCCTATTTGGGGGAATCATTTGCTGCCGTTAGAATGGGAAATACCTCCCAAAATGTGTATAACAGCGAGGGGAGGCTGGTGGGAAAGTCGATTTCATTAGGGGCTTTTATATTCCCATTGGCGGACATCGACGAAATGTCCCCGGATAGCGGCAGCAGCGGCCATGGTGGGGCTGACCAAATGGGTGCGCCCGCCTGCGCCTTGTCGGCCTTCGAAGTTCCGGTTCGTAGTTGCCGCACAGCGTTGGCCTGGTTGCAGCCGATCCGGATTCATTGCCAGACACATGCTACAGCCAGGTTCCCGCCACTCGAACCCAGCCTCTTGGAAGATCCGGTGTAAGCCTTCGGCTTCGGCTTGGCGTTTGACAGTGCCGCTGCCAGGCACCACTAATGCCCACACTCCTTCGGCCACCCTATAACCACGGACGACTGCCGCTGCTGCCCGCAGGTCTTCGATTCGACCATTAGTACATGATCCGATAAACACTACATCGACTTTGATGTCGGTAATCGGCATGCCCGGTTCTAGGCCCATATAGTTCAGTGCCGTTTCGGCAGCTTTTTGGTCTTCGGGTCGTGGAAAGTCGGTTGGGTGAGGGATCCGGCCACTAATGCCGCACACCTGGCCCAAGTTCGTGCCCCAGGTAACCTGGGGCTCCACTGCAGTGGCGTCGAAGCGAACGATTCGGTCGAACTGGGCAGCCGGATCCGTGGGAAGTCGCCGCCAACGGGCCACGGCTTCATCGAAGTTCTTTGGGGCAAAGGGTCGACCTTGGAGATAGCAGAACGTTTTTTCGTCCGGAGCGATCATGCCCGCCCGGGCGCCAGCTTCGATCGACATATTGCAGACGGTCATTCGGCTTTCCATGCTTAGCTGGCGGATGGCCGGGCCGGTGTATTCGATCGCATAGCCAACGCCCCCACTGGGAGTCAATTGGCCGATAATGTACAAAATAAGATCTTTTGCCGACACCCCCGGCCCCAGCTGGCCATCCACCTGCACCTGCATGGTTTTGGGTTTGTACTGCAAAAGCGTCTGGGTGGCCAGCACGTGTTCCACTTCGCTAGTGCCGATGCCGAAGGCCAACGCCCCGAAAGCGCCATGGGTGGCAGTGTGACTATCGCCGCATACAATAGTCATGCCCGGCTGCGTCAGCCCCAGCTCCGGCCCAATCACATGGACGATTCCCTGCTGCGGATCGTCGATGTCGTAGAGCCGAATCCCAAACTCCCGACAATTCCGCCGCAGCGTGTCGATCTGCTCCTTGGCCATCGGATCGGTAATCGGCAGGCTTCGGTCGGTAGTCGGCACATTGTGATCAACGGTGGCCACGGTCCGCTCCGGCCGTCGCACCGGCCGACCCCTGCGCCGAAGTCCCTCAAACGCCTGCGGACTGGTTACCTCATGCACCAGATGAAGATCAATATATAAAAGGGCCGGTCCCCCCGGCTCCTGATAGACCACATGCTCTTCCCAAATCTTTTCAAACATGGTACGAGGCTGAGTAACGCGCTCCACATGCATCCGAGCCACTCCTTATATACCTAACCTAATCCACATACTTCATCCACGGTTGGGCCGGTTGATAACCTCATGGCTTCGCTCGAGTTTTGCCATTTTCCAACGTGCACTCCTCTGGAGATGTTTTAACTTCTAAAAATGTTAGGCGCAGAGACTCTCCGGAAAAGCATTATCTATGATCACAGGAGTTTTCCTCCTACTAAATATCCCCAAAATCGCTAATTTTTAAGGAGTATCCAAGGCAGAGGCGATCCGCTAAAACTTATCAGAAACCACCAAAATCCTAATGCCAGGACTGCCCCTAGCTCGACTTCTGTCATTTTGGACCTCCTGCCGAAATGGGGAATCGCTAACTCCTCGGAGTTATTCGAACTTGGGAAATTGGGTGAACAAAAGGAGGTTTCATCGTAACTCCTAAAGACAAAAGGATTTAGGAAAAACGAGTTTAGAAATTGTCCGAAAACCAGGTAGCCAATCTTCCTCTTCCAAAGGCCAGGGAAGGCTCTGGGTAGCCAAGGTGCCCAAATCCTGGGCTATGGCTCCTCCTGGTGGTAGGAACAACTTGGCAGCCGAGTCAGCCCAAATCTGTTCTCAGACACCCTCTGAAGGAAATTTGCCAAACGAAGGAAATTTGCCAAACAAAGAATCCTCACGTGGTAACCCACTTAAAAAAGAATTTACAAAACGGCCAAACTCAAGCTTAGAGGCTCTCCCGAAAAGGAGTTTCTCAACTTGAAAGCAGATCTTTTTCCGGGACTCCAAATTCCCGAAATCTCTATTATTTTACCGAGTTTTGCCGAAGGCACCCGCACCCGAAAACACCTCGGACAACCCAAAATCCGAATTTCAAGACCAACCCTTAGCTCGACTTTTGCGAATTTCTACGGAGGCGGCTCCTTTGGATGTCCTAACCCTTTGAAAATATTGGAGTTAGGAAAATCGATGAACAAAGAATCCTCAAAACCTAACCCTTTGAAATAAAAGACGTTACAAAAAAAATGGCAAAAGTCGAGCTTAGATCGACTTTTGCCATTTTTAGCCTCGTCCTAGAAGAGGAAAGTTCTAACTTCTTGAACTATTGGACTTAGGTAATTTGGTGAACAAAAGGAGGTTTCATCGTAACTCCTGGAGGCAAAAGCAGTTAGGGAAAATGGCAAAAGTCGAGCTTAGAGGCTGTCCTGAAATCGAGAGTTGGGCGGTTGCCAATGGGTTTTGGCCGACCGGCTCCTACCATCGACACACCATAAAAAAACCCATCATGGGGATTCTGGGTCATTT
>JANXAQ010000209.1 GCA_025062105.1 Thermoguttaceae bacterium | reverse complement strand
GGCTTGTCCTTCGGAAGAGGCCACAATCTGCTCGGCCCATTGCTGCTCCTGCTGGCCTGCCCACAGCACCACACTGGGCAGGCCAAACCGTTGGCCAAGGGCGGCGGCCACCGCAGCATACCTTTCCGGCGGCCAGCGTTTGGAAGGCCAACCAGCTCCTGGATTAATCAGGGCAAATCGGCCTGGGTCCAGGCCCTGTTCGGCCAACCACTGATCCGCCCAAAGAGCGTCGGCAGGCTTTTCTGGCAGGTTGAACCGCACCGGCGGGTTTTCAATACCCAGGGGGCGCAATAGTTCCAGGTTGCAGTCGATGATGTGCTGCCGGGTGGAATACACAAGTTCATTATTGAGCCAAGGACTTAATTCCCTCCCTTTTTCGCAGCCAAAGCCGATCCGCCTTGGGGCGCCGGAAAGCCAGGCAGCAATGGCACTGCGGGCCAGCCCCTGCAGATCAATGGCCACCTCCGGACGCAATTGGCGGAGCTGCTGCCGGAGTTGCCAAACTTGCCGAGGCCGCCACAACCAACCCCGTTCTACAACCACCAGCGCATCTAAAGCCGGATGGCCTTCTAGAATTGCCGCTGCCCGCCGCTCCACCACCCAAGCTAAAAAGGCATCCGGCCTGGCCTCCCGGATAGCATTGAGCACCGGAAGACCATGAATCACATCGCCGATCGCACTGAGCCGAACCAGCAACACCCTCGTTCCTGAGCGATTCGACCTCGACGACGAGGTGCTTTCAACCGGGTTAGACAAATCGCCGACCATCGAAAAACGCCTCAGTCGTGTGGGGCGTAAAGAATAGGAAGAAAACGAGGAGGGTTCGGCAGCAAAGGCCGACTCCTCCTCGTGATGCTTCGGAACACGGTGTGTGCCCCTATTGCTTAATGGGCCAGATCCGGCGCCCCCTCACCCGCTCTGCTTCGCAGAGCACTCTCTCCAGCCCCTGGGGAGAGGGTGGGTAGGCCATCGCTCA
Organism: Thermoguttaceae bacterium; assembly: GCA_025062105.1. Lineage (GTDB taxonomy): Bacteria > Planctomycetota > Planctomycetia > Pirellulales > Thermoguttaceae > JANXAQ01. The sequence continues at coordinate 5,256 of JANXAQ010000209.1, read as the reverse complement.
CCCGGCTAGCCGCCACCTGGCCCGCCTATGGCGTCCCGGGTAAGAAGCGGATCATCCTTCGGATGAGGCTGCATGCGGCGTACAGTGGGGGCTAGAAACCATAGGCCCCCTGCCACCCGGTATAATCCTCTGAATGGTGCTGCATGTGGGTTACAGGGTGTACCCCGCTCTGGGTTCCGGTCGGATGAGCCGTTCCAGGCCTTCGACCGGTTTTTCCGGGGTAGCTTTCATGTTTTGGGCGTCCCAGAGGATTTTTTGGCCCGGAGCCCAGACGGCCAGGTTGCCTACCAGAACCATCTCGGTAAGCGGACCAGCATAGTCGGGGAAGTTGGAGGTGGGCTGTTTGCCGGTCTTGATGCCGTCGATCCATTCCTGGAAATGGCCGCCAGGCGGGGGTGGGGGAAATTCGACCGGAATTTCTTCAGCTCCCGCATACAGTTCGTAGCTGGCGCCGTAGTCATCCGGGGAGAACATCTTGCCTTTGGTGCCGACGATGACTACGCCGCTGCCGGGCATAAGAGTGATGTTTTCGCCTTTTTGGCGTCGTTTGCGGCGTTCGGCCAGGAAGCGGCTGCCTTCCAGGAGGCTGACATCGGGCATTTTGCCGCCGTCGTACCAGAAAAGTTTCAAGCCGGGCCGATTGCCCCGGGGCCCAAACTCATACTCGATGACCGACCATTTGGGGAAACTATCGTGCCAGCCGGTACTTTCATCCTGGGGGGCTACCTCAGCTTTGACGGAGATTGGGTCCCGCAGATCCAAACCCATGAAAGGCATGTTCATGGTATGGCAAGCCATATCGCCCAGTGCGCCGGTGCCGAAATCCCACCAGCCGCGCCAGCTGAACGGATGATATCCTGGAGCGTACGGCCGGAACGGAGCTCGGCTAATCCAGCAGTCCCAATCCAGGTCTTGGGGGACCGGTTGAGGATCGGGCCGCTTAATGCCCTGGGGCCAGATGGGCCGATTGGTCCAGACATGGACTTCGGTAACCGTACCCAGGACACCGGCTTTGAGCAGGGCGGCGGCTTTGCGCAGGCCGCCAGCCGCGGTACCTTGGTTGCCCATCTGAGTGATGACTTTCTTTTCACGGGCCACTTCGCCCATTAGCCGTGCTTCGTAGATGCTCTGGGTCAGCGGTTTTTGGCAGAAGCAGTGTTTGCCCATGCGCATGGCCATGAGACTGGCCACCGCATGCGAATGGTCGGCGGTGCTGACGGTAACCGCATCGATTTTTTCGCCCACCTCTTCGAGCATTTTACGGAAGTCGGTGTAGGTTTTGGCGCCGGGGAAGCGTTTGGCGGCGTCCCGCAGACGGGCCCGGTCCACATCACAAATGGCCACCATCCGGCCGTTGCGGGCCGCATCCTGCGAATCGCTATCCCCTTTGCCCCCCACGCCGATGGCCGCAAAGGCCAACTGCTCATTAGCCGCCTTGCTCTCCCGAGGCGGAATGCCGCCAGCCACCCAAAAACCAATCCCAATCATCCCACTGCTCTTCAAGAAATCACGTCGCGTCGATCTTGGCATCCTCAGGCCTCCTTTCAAAAAAACAACCCCTGAAATCCACTACTTTTCCGAAACTCCCTCTGGGAAGAGGGGAATCCGTATCGTTTTTCTCCAGAACTACACCGGAGAAACCTTTCCATTTTTAACATAGTGGTTTTACAAGCTGGCTACAAGCAACCCCACCAGGAAGAGTTGACGGTAAAGCTACCGCCTTTATAGAATGAAGCATTTATTTCGGGGAGAGCATTTGTCAGCCGATTCTCGTTGGTGTAGTTATTGGGAGACAAGCCAATGCCCGGGCCGGTCTTATCCAGGGTTTGGGGCGAAGCTGCAGCGCTATGGGACCGGTCCCGTAAGATCGGTTGGGGGGATTGGCTGGTGGTGATTGGGCTGGGAGGGCTGTTGTACGGAGTAATTGCCTTAGGCCAGCAGTGGGTCGGCGAATACCGCCCTCACATTGAGATCGACCTTTCGCCGGTAGCGTTGCTTCGGTATAGCATCTTCTCGCTTCTGCGGGGAGTGTTGGCTTATGGGATTTCTTTGGGATTCACATTAGTATATGGGTACTGGGCGGCAAAGGACCGAATGGCCGAGCGCGTACTGATTCCTTTGCTTGATATTCTCCAAAGCATTCCGGTCTTGGGGTTCATGCCTGGGTTGATTCTTGCTTTGGTGGCGCTGTTTCCGCGAAGTAATGTGGGGGTGGAATTGGCCGCGGTGATTATGATCTTTACTGGGCAAGTCTGGAATATGACGTTTAGTTTTTACCACTCCCTTCGCTCGGTACCGGCAGATTTGCAGGAAGCGGCCAGAGTGTACCGTTTTAGCTGGTGGGAGCGACTGAAGTGGGTGGAACTGCCTTACTCGACGATTGGATTGATCTGGAACAGCATGATGAGTATGGCCGGGGGGTGGTTTTTCCTGATGATTAACGAATCGTTCCGGCTTGGGGAGCGGGACTTTCGGCTGCCTGGGGTCGGCTCCTACATGAGCGTAGCGATCGAGAAGGGGCGAATCGATGCGATGCTGATGGCGATGGGGGCGATGATAGGGATCATCGTACTTTTGGATCAATTGCTTTGGCGGCCGCTGGTGGTTTGGGCGCAGAAGTTTCGTCTGGAAGAAGACACCCAACAGCAGGTGGTTTCTTCATGGTTTTTGGACTGGCTGCGGCATTCCCAACTATTGGCTTTGCTCAGCCGATGGCTGAAGCGGCTCCGGTGGTTCCATTTCCAGAAGACTGCCCGCAGACCTGCCCCAGTTCAAGGAGCTTCGCTCCTGCTAGCAGCAGAGCCGTCGCCAAACCGGGCAACGGTAGCCTCTAGAGTTTCTCTGCTTCTGCTGGCGGTCTTGTTTGTGCTTTTTGCCTGGGGAGCGTGGCAGTTAGTCCAATTGCTTCGAGAAGTGTCGCTGAGAACTTGGGCCCACCTAGTCGCAGCAGCCTTTTGGACACTTGGACGGGTATTACTTGCCACGGCCATTGGGACCCTTTGGGCGCTTCCGGTGGGTATTGCCATTGGGCTGTCTCCGCGCCTGTCCCGAACTCTTCAGCCGGTGGTTCAGATAGCGGCTTCCTTTCCAGCACCGATGCTCTTTCCGGCAGCCATTGCGATCCTAAAATGGGCTAACGTCTCGTTAGGTTGGGGCAGTATCCTGTTGATGCTGTTGGGCACCCAATGGTATATTTTGTTCAATGTGATTGCTGGGGCGATGGCCATCCCGGCCGACTTGCGTGAGGCGGCACAGAGCTATCGGATTACTGGCTGGCAAAGATTTAGAACCCTTTATCTGCCCGCTGTTTTTCCTTATCTAATTACCGGATTGGTTACTGCCGCTGGCGGCGCCTGGAATGCCAGCATCGTGGCCGAATATGTGATGTTCAAGGGAGAGACCTTACAGGCTTATGGCTTGGGATGCCTCATTAGCCGAGCGGCCGAAGAAGCCAACTTTCCTGTCTTAGCCGCTAGTATCCTGGTCATGGCAACGGCAGTGGTGCTGTTTAACCGGATGGTGTGGCGACGGTGTTATCGGATTGCAGAGGAAAAATTCACCTTGAATAAATAAACAAAGGTCTCAACTGATGAGCACGATGGTTTCCAATGCTGCGGTGATCGAGGGCGTGCGGGTGTTGTGTGAGGTTCAGCACGTCTCGCACGATTTTATCTTGCCCAACGGCAAACCCATCCGCGTCCTGGAAGATATTAATTTTTCGGTGGGGGCCGAGGAGGTGGTAGCCCTTTTGGGGCCATCCGGCTGCGGCAAATCCACGCTTCTGCGAATTCTGGCAGGCTTGCTCCCTCCAACCCAAGGAAAAGTGCTTTATCACGGCCAACCGCTCCAGGGATTAAATCCAGGGGTTGCCATGGTCTTCCAGAGTTTTGCCCTATTTCCCTGGATGACGGTAGCGGAAAACATTCAGACCGTCTTAAAAGCGGCAGGGCTGCCCCCCGAGGAGATCGCCGATCGCACAGAAAGGACGATCCGGTTGGTGGGTTTAAGCGGTTTTGAGGAGGCCTATCCCCGAGAACTGTCGGGCGGCATGAAACAACGCGTCGGCATTGCCCGGGCGCTGTGCGTGGATCCGGAAATCCTGTTAATGGACGAGCCGTTCAGCCAGGTCGATGCCCTCACGGCAGAAAGCCTACGAGCCGAAGTACTAGACATATGGGCATCCCAAGATCGAAACCCCTCTTCCATCGTCCTGGTCAGCCACGATATCAAGGAAGTAGCATATATGGCTGACCGAATTATCATCCTCAGCGCCTCGCCGGGGCGGGTGCGAACCGTGGTCCACAATACCCTGCCTCGGCCCCGGGATTATCGCTCTGCGGAATTGCTTCGACTGATTGACCGCCTGCATGAAATTATTACCGGCCACGAACTGCCGGATCTGCCTGCTGCCGTACCAGCCCGAGAACCCACTTTCGTGGAACCCCTACCCGAAGCCTCCGTTAGCGAAATCATGGGATTGCTAGAATACCTGGATGCCCGAGGCGGACAATGTAATCTGTTCCAGATTGCCGGTGAGACTCACCATGAATTTGGACGAATGATCAGTATTGTCAAAGCGGCCGAACTCCTCAATTTCGTGGACACGCCAAAAAGCATGGTCATCCTCACTTCCCAGGCCACTAAGTTTCTTCAGGCAACCCCAGAGGAGCGCAAACGCCTTTGGCGTGAACAATTGCTCCGGCTCGGCCTCTTCCGAGAGATCTTCAACACTCTGCAACGTGCCCCCCAACATCAGGTGGACAAAGATTTTGTTCTGGAAACAATCATCATGCATATGCCCCAAGAGAACTACGAAAAGCTCTTCGACACCTTCATCCGCTGGGCACGCTTTGGCGACCTATTTAGTTACGACGAGACCACCGAAACCGTCGCCCTCCAGTAAAACCAATCTGAGTGAATGACCTCTAGATGAGTTTCTAATTTTCCCCCTTTCCGGGGGGTGGAGGTGAGGGCTAACCCCCCTCTGGCTCCCGCTTGGCTTCTGTGGCTGCCAGCCTGGGCTTGGGGATGCCTAGGAGCGTAAAGACGCCCGAACCCAATAGGTTGGAGGAGCAATTTTGAGGGTCTGTTTGGTTTCCCCATAGGCGTTGGAAATGGCATTCGAGGATCGCTGGGGTGACTTCGGTTCAGATCCCCCCTGGAGAAGACATTTTCCAGTAACTACAGAAAATTTTCTGTACTTCCTGTCTGTACTTTCTGAAAAATTCCACTCCAGGTGGATGCTATGAACCGAGG
>JANXAQ010000207.1 GCA_025062105.1 Thermoguttaceae bacterium | reverse complement strand
GGAGTTAGGGAAAATGGCAAAAGTCGAGATAAAAAGCTTTTCCGGTACATTCGGCTGAAATGTTCCCGTTTTCCACAAGGAACCGCTCATGGCCCAACCTGCCGAAAAACCCTTACGCATTATTTCCAGTGTGGCACCGATTCGGATTGCCGACTTTGGCGGCTGGACCGACACGTGGTTTGCCAAGTACGGCCGGGTGCTGAATATTGCTGTGTATCCTTATGTGGAAGTGCAGATTCATGTGTATCAGCGAGGCAATCGGCCGCCGGTCTCTATTTATGCGGAAAATTACGGAGAACGATATACCCTGGAGGCTATTGGCGGTGCCTACGATCGGCATCCGCTTTTGGAGGCGGCCATTGAATATATGGGCGTGCCAAAGGACCTGGCCTTGGAAATTACCATTTTCAGCGAAGCGCCGGTCGGTGCATCCACGGGCACCAGTGCGGCAGTCAGTGTGGCCCTGATCGGAGCGTTGGATTGGCTCAAACCGGGCCGAATGACCCCCCACGAAGTGGCTGCCGCCGCCCACCGGATCGAAACGGAACTTTTGCATCAGCAATGCGGTGTCCAAGATCAATTGGCCAGCGCCTACGGCGGCATCTGCTACATCGAAATCCTCGATTATCCCCATGCCATTGTAAGCCCAATTATGCTTCCCAATAACATCTGGTGGGAGCTGGAACGGCGGTTAAGCCTGATCTTTTTAGGCCAAGCACACAGCTCATCGAAGGTCCATGAGATGGTCATTCGGGAGTTGGAGTCGGCCGGGCCTCAGGCTCAGAAACTGGCCCCTTTGCGAGAAACTCCTGTGAAGGCTAAAAACGCCTTATTGGCAGGAGATTTTGAAGCTTTCGGCCAAGCAATGATCGAGAACACCGAGGCGCAGCGTCAGCTCCATCCGAACCTGATCAGCCCCCGACATCAGGCCGTTATCGAGATTGCTCGGCGCTTTGGCGCCTTGGGCTGGAAAGTCAATGGCGCCGGCGGAGACGGAGGTTCGGTTACCATTCTGGGCGGAGCTGATTCTGCCGTCCAACGCCAAATGCTGGCCACAATTAAAAAAGAACTCCCCTACACCCAACATATTCCCATCTATTTAAGCCGGTTTGGTCTGCGGGTTTGGGAAACGCCGGTCTATTAAGCGTGGGGGGAACGTTTCCCCCAAATAGGATATGCTTGGCCCCTCTATGGAATGGGGAAACTGTAGCACCACTGAGGGGCAAATGAAAGAGAGAGCCAGCTGCCCCTTTCCCCCGCTGCCGCAGGGCCTTCGGTGATGCCGGCTCCTTGGTTGGGGGCTCATGGTTATTCCCAGGCTTTTACGAGATTCAGCCTCCCAGCGGTGGCAAATGATCACTCCGAATAGGTGGATAACGAATCTTTCAAAACGATTTAAATGTTATTCTGGAGAAAATACACAATTTAGTAAAACTTTTCGGAAATCGTTTTGTTTTAGAAATTATTTTTCCTATCTTCCCTATTTTATTCATTCTGTGTTTTCACCTAGCTTCAGGATTTCCTTATTTGCCTAAAGCGATCGCCGAGGCCATGCACGCTAAAAGGCTGTATTGAGATGAGATTTTGTCGTCGTCCCAGGAGTTCTCGAGCGGAAAAGGTGCATCAGGCAAAACTCGCTCCAATAGGGATTATGATTATGGGGAAGGGGTATTCTCCAGTAAGCACTCTGCTTCCATGTTGAAAGCTAGTTTTCGGGGGGCTCTCTTCTCGACTTTTGCCATTTTTCCCTGATTTGTTTTATCGCTAAGAGTTACGACAAAACAGCGTTTTGTTCCCCCGATTTCCTAAGTCCAATGGTTGTAAGCAGTTAGATCGCTCTCCCCCCTGGGGCTGCTAAAAATGGCAACAGTGGACTAAGGAGTTATTGGAAGCTCGGCAAAATCCTGAACATATAGTGAACTTTATGAACCTTTGATTCGCTAGGATTGCTCCCTATTCAAAGACCTATATGGGGGTTGCTAGCAATGCTAGTCGCCCTAGATATTGGGGTAGGGTGGGAAGGCAGCCAAATAATGTAAAAATATCTCCTTTAAATGAAGCAGAGCTTCCTTAATTTTTCCTTATTCTCGATAATAGGAGCTAGCCTACAGGAGCGGCCGTACCTTCACTCGGCAGAAGTCTCAAACTCGGCTAAAATACAATCGGGTGGGGGGAGTATGTGGCAACCTGGAAATAGCTGGCAATTCCCATTGATGGGGCTTATTCTTGAACAGGGAGTTCCAACAGGTTTCTAGCTAGCAAGCTTACCGGTGATCCCCTCCAACGGGGGAGTAAAAACGCATTAGTCTAGGAAAGCTCTTAGGCCGATCCTACATGAGGGGGGAAGAACCAATGGTATCCTTTTTTCGGAAAAGGAGTCTAATGATGGCTCCGGAAGTTACTTGGGGAGTATTGATCGGGGTGTTGTTGGGGGGAGTGAGTTGGATGTTGCTCGGTTGTATGGCTAACCGAGAGGAGGGTGCATTGACTGAGACACAGCGTTTGGGACCGGACACAGAACCGACAGATCCCTTTACTACGGGGGCTGCTTCAACAAAGACTCAGCTGGAAGTAGGAGAAATCAAAGTCCCTCAGCTTCCTGGCGAAACGCTCCAGCAGACCTTGGCCCGCCAACGGATGATCGACCGAGATTTGCGGGCTCGGGGCATTCAGGATCGACGGGTGCTGGAGGCCATGGCCCGGGTGCCCCGTCATCGCTTTGTGCCGGAAGAGCAAGTCCCATATGCCTACGATGACCGGCCTTTGCCGATCGGCCATGGCCAAACGATCTCCCAGCCGTACATCGTAGCTTTAATGACCGAACTGGCTCAGCCCCGGCCAAAGAGTAAAGCTTTGGATATTGGCACCGGGTCCGGGTATCAGGCGGCCATTTTAGCCGAATTATGTAAAGAAGTTTATAGTATCGAAATCATCGACGCCTTGGCCCAAGAGGCCCAAGAACGTCTAGAGAAGCTAGGATATAAAAATGTTGTCATACGAACAGGCGACGGCTATGAAGGTTGGCCTGAAAAAGCACCGTTCGATTTGATTATTGTGGCAGCAGCCCCTGATCATGTGCCTAAGCCGCTGGTAGAGCAACTGGCCCCTGGCGGCCGATTGGTGATCCCCGTAGGCCGTCATTGGTGGAGTCAGGAACTGTTGGTGATCGAAAAGCAGCCTGACGGAACGATCCGGGAAAAATCGGTTGCTTCGGTAGCTTTTGTGCCGATGACCGGAAAAGCCCAACAGGCACAACCAGAAGAATAACCCCCAGCATCACTCTTGCTATTTTTAGCAGCCTCTTCCTTTTATCTTGAGAATCGACGCTAGGTGCTCTTTTTTGTCCATCAAATCTTTAAGCCCCATATTTTCACGCAGTGAGGACATCGAGCCGAAAGCAAAAAGTTCGACCTCCTGCCATGGTCAGGCTGGGAATTAGGTGAACAAAAAATCGGTTTGCCGAAACCCCAAAGACAAAACACTTCTGGGAAAATGGCAAGGTCGAACTTACTTCCACTTTTACCTTTTTGCTCTCCCACCAAAGCAACAAAGCACAGAGGCCGGGAATTATTGGATGGAAGCTCTGCATCCATTAAAAAAGATATTTTTACACCATTTTGGTGTTTACCTATATCCCAATACACAGGGCTGCTGCTATGCGAGCAACCTACATACAAATAGAAGGAACCTTTGCAAAATCATGAACATTCAGTGAACTTTGTGAACTTTTGATTCTTTAGCCGTTCCGTTGTCCTGCCAGGACATCTACTATCTGTTGGGTGCTAGCAATCCTAGCGCCCCTATATGTTGTGTTAGAGGGAGGCCAGCCAAAATGGTATAAAAATATCCC
>JANXAQ010000194.1 GCA_025062105.1 Thermoguttaceae bacterium | reverse complement strand
AGAGTTATTTTGGGCGCCTTCGACCCTTTGATTTCTTCTGGGTGCTCTGGCAGCCCAGAGCAAAAACCCCTTGGAAAACATCTCCGGAAGGTTTCGGATAGAAGAAAGATGTTTTTTCTAAGTTCTTATACATTAAGGAGTTACAGATAAGTATTATCCGTTCACTAAACTTTGAACTACTTTGTCTGGACAGCGAGTGTCTATTGGGTGCTCGCAATGCTGGCAACCTTATATGGGGTGTTAGATGGAGGACATGCCAAAATGGTATAAAAACATCCCCTTTGAATTATGCAGAGGTTCCTAAACATCAGAGAAAAATTAGAGGGGTTGGTTGCTCCGCAGCAGCAGCCAGAGGAAGAATGGACCGCCGCTTAGTGCGGTCAAGATGCCAACGGGCAGCTCGGTTGGGGCCAGCAAGGTTCGGGCCAACGTGTCGGCAACTACCAGAAACAGGCCGCCAAAGCAAATCGAGGCGGGCAGCAGGCGGCCGTGCCGGGGGCCAACGAGCAGGCGGCAAATATGAGGTCCGATCAAGCCGACAAACCCGATCGGTCCACAGATAGCTACTACCCCAGCCACCAGGAGCGATGCGGCCAGAAACAGAATCTGTTTGACCCGCACCACTTCCACGCCTCGGGCGATGGCCAATTCTTCGCCGGTAAGCAGCAGATCCAGTTCGTGCCGGCGTAGCAGAATGAGCAACAAACCACCCACAGCAAACGGTGCCATGCTCAGCAGATCGTCGTAGCCGACGATCCGATCCAATCCGCCCATGACCCATCGGATCATGTGGAAGGTGCGAGTAGGGTCGCTCAGATATTGCAAAAAAAGTACCATACTGGAAAAAAAGTAGCTTACCGCCACTCCGGCTAGAAGCAGAGCGGTGCTGGAAAAACCAGTTCGGAGCCGGGTCAGACCATAGACCAGGACAATAGCAACCCATGCACCTACCAGGGCACACCAGGGCAGAGTGGGGATGTTCCAGTTAGTTCCTACTGCCCAAAACACCAGGGAGGGCGGGAGCGTCAGATACATGGCCAGGGCCGCCCCTAAAGCCGCCCCGCTGGACACGCCCAGAGTAAATGGCTCCGCTAAGGGATTTCGGAATACAGCCTGCAAAGCGGCCCCGCTACCAGCCAGGGCTGCCCCGGCCAAAAACGCCGCCAGCACCCTCGGAAACCGTATCCTCCAAAAAATCTCTGCTTCTGGACTGGCCGGGGCATTCCAAAGACTCGCTGGCCAAATGGTCTCCATACCCACAAACGGCGCTGCCAGCAGAACTAGCAGGGCTAAAAGACCCAAAACCCACAAAAACGTTTGCTCTTTCTTCATTCCTATCCCCTAGGGTTTCGTTGGCAATTTCCCTTTTAACGGCCAGAACAGAGGGGGGGCCTGGCGATAGCCAGGCCGGCTCAGACGAAAGGGAAAACCGCTTGTTCCCGGAGGGGCGGGGCGGTAACTGCCCTCAGGAGTTTCGCCTTCGGCTCAGAGGGCCTCTTTCGCAGTGGGCAGAGGCAATTTTCCGCCCTGGAATTCCGTGGTAGCTGGGACAACGATCGGCTGCGCATTACTGGGATGGGGTACCAAAACGAATGCGACCCCATAAATATTTCGGAGGACTTCCGGTTGCATCAGCTCGACAGGGGGGCCACAAGCTACAATTCGGCCTTCTCGGAGGGCTAAGATCCGATGGCTATCCAGGGCGGCGGGGTTGATGTCATGAGTAACGGCCAAAATTGTTTTGCCCTCCGTATTTAACTGGCGTAACAGCCGCCGAACCTCCACCTGGTGTCGATAGTCTAAAAAGGTAGTTGGTTCGTCCAGCAGGAGCACTTGGGCGCCTTGAGCCAAGGCGGCTGCCAGAAACACCTTCTGGCGTTCTCCGCCGCTTAAGGTCTCTAGCTGTCGGTCAGCCAGCTCGGTGAGTTGGGTCGCTTCCATTGCCTGGTGGGCAGCCTGCCGATCCTCTGGGCGAATCGTGGTAAAGGGGCTGAAATACGGATATCGGGCCATCACGATGAATTCTTCTACGGTAAAAGGCGGGAGTCGGCCATCGGCCTGTGGCACATAGCTAATCCGGCGGGCCAATTCCTTGCGTCGATAGTGGAGAAGCGGCCGACCAAACCATCGGATTTCCCCTTGGTCGGCTGGGTAAATACCGAGCAGACATTTTAACAACGTGGTTTTACCCGCTCCATTGGGTCCGATGATCGATATATATTCATTTTTGTACACTTGAAAAGAAATGTTCTCCAGAATCACTTTCCCCCCGAACCGGAATGAAAAGTTGAAGACTTCCAGAACCATGTCGCGCCAGGGGCAACTCATATGGACAACTCCAGAGAAATCATCCCTAGGCAAAGGCGGAAAATGGGCAAGTTCTGTCTCTTAACAAGGTTTTAAAACGGATCTGCCTTCTGCCCCCAGGGGTTCCCAGAGGGTTTTGTGTGGGGATCGGGTGGCTTCTGCTGCCGCCGACTGAAGGAATGTTGGGCAAAGGCCTCCGGGTGCAAAAGGGGTGCCAGTTTTTCCACCAACAAGATAAACCGGGGGCTGGGCCGAAACACAAAATCCTCGTCCAGGACATAGACTCGGCCTTCTCGCACCGCCCGAAGTCCAGCCAGAGACTGCCAATCCGCCAGAATCTGCTCCCGAGATAATCTTTGGGAACAAAAGCCTGGAACTAAGTCGAGGATGACATCCGGATCGAGCCGAAGCAGGCTTTCGGCAGAAACCATGGGGAAAGCCGCCCAGGTGCTAGGGACCACACTCTCCCCGCCAGCCAATTGCACAATTCGGCCCAGATGACCTTCTCGGCCAGAAATGTAAACATTTTCAATTCGACCTGTCCCCACGTTTCGCTGGACGCAGACCAACACCTTCGGCCGAACTCGACCAGAAATCCGAAGGCTAACCGCCTGCAACCGCTGCCGGATATCCTCTAGCAGTCTTTCTGCCTCCGACGGCCGTCCACAGACTCGACCTAAGAGTCCAATGGATTCCAATAAACCATCAATCGACCTATGATCCACTACCACTAAGGGTAGGCCCAGTTTGCGGATCGGCCAGAGGGTGTCTGGCTGTCCCTGTAGGCCAACGACTAAATCCGGCTCTAACCGGAGGATCTGTTCCAAATTGGGGTCAAAGAGGCCTCCTACCTGAGGTCGATGGGCCACTTCGGGCGGCCAATCACAGAATCGGCTCACGCCAACAACCCGATCGCCCAAGCCCATAATGAACAAAGTTTCTGTAATACTCGGCGCTAGCGAAACAATCCGCTGACCAACAAGGTGAAACGATCCGGTCCGATCCCCCTGTGAACTTGCATCTGCCAATCCTTCCAAAATCACATCCACCGAAAAAGTACCCTCCTCCCACCGCACCCATTGCCCCCGGCCAATAAAACTTAACAGAAACAGTCCGGCAATCGCAGCCCCTACCCAGCCGTGTCCACGCATTAGCTTTCTATCCTTTCCTCAAAAATGAACTCAGAGCTCCTTCGTGGCTCGACTTTTGCGAATTGCTAGGAGGCAGTTCCCCTTGACGGTCCTCATGCTTGGAAAATATTGGAGCGAAGAAAATCGCTGAACCAAGAATTCTAAAAACCTACCGTCTGACATAAAAGCAATTGTGGAGAACCTAGGAAAAGTCGAACGGAAAAAGCTGAACATATAGTCAAATTCAAGAACTTTGAATTCTTCCAGCCTTTCGGTTTTTTAGCCGAACAGCTACTGTCTGGTGGTGCTAGCAATGCGAGCATCCTTGTCGATGTGGTTAGAGGGAGGGTAATGGGAAATGGTATAAAAAGATCCCTGAAGGATGCAAAAATTGGCAAAAGTCGAACTCCATAGCTACTGGTGGACTGTTTTCGTCTGGAAACAGGGGAACGACACTACCCATGGCCTCGGGGAAAGGGGAACAACTTGCTGACGGATTCGTTGCGGTGGATTCGCTTGACAGCTTCTCCCAAAAGCGGGGCCACACTGAGCACAGTAATCTTCGAGAGGCTGCGTTCCGGCGTCAGGGGAATGGTGTTAGTAATCACAACTTCTTCGACGGGGGCTTCTTGGAGAAGTTGAGGGGCTTTGGCGCATAGAATGCCGTGGGTGGCCGCCAAGTAGATAGCTCGGGCACCAGCTTCTTTGACCATGGCAGCGGCACCGGTAATGGAACTGGCCGTGCTGATCATGTCGTCAAAGATCAAGGCTACCTTGCCTTCCACCGGGCCACCAATCAGATTGGCCTGACGGGTATTGCCCCCACTGCGCCGCTTATCGACGATAGCCAACCGACCACCCAATCGCATCTTGTGGGCCAAGGCCCGTTTAATGCTTCCTTCGTCGGGGCTGACCACCACAATTTCCTCCTGAGAAAACCCTTTTTGCTCGAAATACTGATCGATGACCGGCCCAGCATATAGATGGTCCACCGGAATGTCGAAAAAGCCCTGAATTTGGGCGGCGTGCAGATCCATGGTCAGTACTCGATTGGCCCCGGCCCGGGTAATGAGGTTGGCCACCAGCTTGGCCGTGATCGGCACCCGACCCTCATCTTTGCGATCTTGCCGGGCGTAGCCAAAATAAGGTATCACCGCGGTAATCCGCTCGGCACTGGCCCGCATAAAGCAGTCCAGCATAATAAGCAATTCCATGAGGTTTTCGTTGACCGGCGGACAGGTCGGCTGCACAATAAATACATCCCGACCTCGCACATCCTCTTCGATCTTGCAGGAGATCTCCCCGTCCGGGTGGTTGCCCAAGGTTACCTGTCCCAACGGAATGCCCAAATAATCTGCCATCTCCTGGGCCAGCTTTGGGTTGGCCCGGCCACTAAAAAGTTTCAGATCGTTCATATCCTCCTGATCCTCGCTGGTGGAGTGAAATTACTTGCGGCAAACGCTTTGGACTACTCCTTGATAGATAGCCTTGCTTGACTAAAGTACCGAGATCCTCAAAAAAGTCTATACCTCAGCCGTTGGAAGTGCCTGTGGGGTTTTTCAAAGAAAGCCATTTTCATTCCCGCCCAAGCAGGTATCCAGATCGCCCGAACCTTTTTCTCACTGGATGCCTACCTGCGCAGGGATGACAAGCTCGCTTCATTCGGCTGAAACGTTACCAAAAAGCTTAATCGGCTCCTCCGGGAAAGGAAAGCAGGATTCCCGTTTCCTTTGTAGCTAGAGGTTGGAAGGAAGAAAAGATAGGGAAAAATCCGGAGCCTCTTTTTTTTCAGCTACAACGGTCTCATATTGTTATGATAGCTTGGAAGGGTGGAGGTCGTCCACTGCCCATCCAACGGGGGAATTATATATACCTAAAAATAGTGGTCGGCCTCTGCCAAAACTAGGGCCGGCCAACCACCGGAATGGATTAGGCTCCTACATGGATTCACTTCCTCCCTGAAGTAGGCTAGCAACGACGATGGTGAATCTTTCGGTTCTGCGAATCCTAGATGCTTCGGCCAACCGAACCGCGGAGGGACTTCGGGTGCTGGAGGATTATGTGCGGTTTGTGCTGGACGATCCATTTTTAACTCAACAGATTAAAAACCTCCGGCACAGGTTAGCCCAGGCACTGGCCAGCATCGAATCCTTCCAGCTGATTTCAGCTCGTGAGACACAGCAGGATGTAGGCACAGGCCTTACCGAATCTACCGAAGCAGCCCGCCAAACGGCCGAAGAAGTGCTGACTGCTAATTTTCACCGAGTCCAACAAGGTCTGCGAAGCCTGGAAGAATGGGGGAAACTGTTGACAGCTGATTTGGCCCAGACGGCCAAACAGCTCCGCTATCAGGTCTATACCTTGCAGCGGGCTTTTCGGATCAGCCAATGGAGCCGACAACGCCTCGCCCAGGCCCAATTGTATGTGCTTATCAACGGCGGAGCCACCGAGGAACAATTCCGCCAAAAAGTCGCCCGGTTGGTCGCTGCTGGCGTCTCGATTCTTCAACTGCGAGATAAAACCCTCCCGGATCGCCAACTACTTAGCCGGGCTCGCCTGCTCCGACAACTAACCCAGACAACCCAAACCCTGTGCATTATCAACGACCGGCCCGATCTAGCCTTGCTGGCCGGGGCCGACGGAGTCCATCTAGGTCAGGAGGATCTTTCGGTTAAAGAAGCCCGACACGTGCTAGGGCCAGATCGCATCATCGGCGTTTCCACCCATTCCATCCAGCAGGCCCGCCAGGCCGTCCTGGACGGAGCCAATTATATCGGCGTCGGGCCCACCTTCCCAAGCTCCACGAAAGAATTTTCCGAATTTCCCGGTTTAGAACTGCTTAGGCAAGTGGCCCAGGAAATTCGTCTGCCCGCCTTTGCCATCGGTGGGATTACCTTAGAGAATCTCCCCCAGGTGCTTCAGACCGGCATAAGGCGGGTAGCCGTGCAAGCCGCCATCTGGGATGCCCCCGATCCGGCCAAGGCGGCCGAAACCTTTTTGGCTCTCCTCCGACCGTACTACCCAGAACCTGCTTAAATCTTTTTTGTACCTTTGAGCCAAGCGACAAACACGTGTGCTTATGTACATAATAATCTGTACATAATAACCCCTTCATTAGCTTTCCCGCCCAAGTGGAACTGCAAAGTTTTTCTCCGGTTTTCTCCAGTGGGTAGTCAAACTGGCTCCCCGCTTTCACTGGGAAAGTGCTTCAAAGTTTAGTAAATCGGCATCTCGGCAAGGTCCCAAACATATAGTGAGCTTTTGATTCCATTGGCTTGATCTACTACCATTTAAACATCTCTTATAAGTAAGGTCCTAGCAGTGCCAGCAAGCAATATATTGGGCTAGTCCTGAAGGGAACCTAAATGATATAAAAATATCTCCTTCGAATGATGCAGAGGTTCCTACGGACAAAAGCAAGGTCCATCGTAACTCCTGCGGCAAACCAAGCTAGGAAAAATGGCAAACGTCGACCTGGGCTCTTTTGGTAGAAGCTCTGGCACCTCTGCATAATTTAAAGGGGGTATTTTTATCTCGACTTTTGCCATTTTTGGTTTCAACCCGGAAGAGGAATGCTCTGACTCCTTATGAATATTGGAGTTAGGAAATTGTATGAACAAAGGCACCCTCCGCCCTAACTCCTGGAAACACAAGGAGTTAGGAAAATTAACAAAAGTTGAGTTTATACCCTGTTGGTTTCTCCTCCTTCTACCACAATATCAGGGGTGCTAGCACCCAATAAATTGTAGATGTTCGGATAGTAGCACCACACAGCTACAGAATCAAAGGTTCATAAAGTTCACTATATGTTCAGGATTTTGCAGAGGGGCCGTCTAAATATCCAGGTTTCGGACTTCCAGGGCGTGTTTTTCAATGAACTCCCGACGAGGCTCCACCTTTTCGCCCATCAGAATCCGAAACAAGGTGTCCGCTTCCCCGGCATCTTCCAAAGTAACTTTTAGCAAAGTACGATTGGCAGGATCCAGTGTGGTTTGCCGGAGTTCTTCGGCATTCATCTCGCCTAGACCTTTAAAGCGGGTGATCTGCAATCCTTTTTCTCCGGCGGCTCGCACCGCAGCCAATAAGCCCCGCAGATCCTCCAGACCTACCACCGTGTCGCCTCGGCGGAGTTTATAGCGGGGTTCTTCCAAGCCGGTCCGCTCCTGCGGGATCAGTGCATCGATGTCAAATCCCATGGCTCGCAGTTCTGCTAACTGATTGTTAATGGAACGGACTTCATGAAGTTCGACGATATGAACTTCTGGCCTCCTTTTCGACTCCGATCCGGAAGGAGGCTGTGGTTGTACGTCAGCAATAGGAGTTTGCCCTGCTTTTTGTTCGTCGGTTACCTCCAATTCTCCGCCGGTTTCGATTTCCTCTTTGGCCAGAAAGTCTTCGAGTTCCGCTCTGGTGGTAAACCAATATTCCTTCCCATCAACAAACACATGGTAGACTGGTAACCTACCAGTTTTTGGATCCCGCCGGGCGGCATGTTCTCGTAAACTGATTCCGCGGCGTTCTAAAGCAAGAAGCGATTCTTCGAGAGCGGCCAAGGTGCGACAAAGATGTTCCATTTCTTTCCCGGCAATGGTTCGGCCATCCCCAGGTTCAAAGACGGCATCCGCTAAACCCGCCTCTAGAAGTTGCGCTTTCATCTCTTCTTCTGTTTGCACGTAATAGACCTCTTTTTTGCGACGGACCCGATAAAGCGGTGGCTGAGCCACATAGACATGACCGGCTTTAACCAGCTCGTACATCTGCCGATAGAAGAATGTCAGGAGCAACGTTCGGATATGAGAACCGTCCACATCCGCATCAGTCATGATGATGATCTTCCCATACCGCCGCTTCTGCAAATCGAACTCTTCACCAATGCCGGAGCCGATGGCGGAAATAATGCTGCGAATTTCCTCATTCGCTAATACTTTGTCTTCCCGAGACTTGTAGGCATTGATGATTTTACCCCGCAGCGGTAGAATAGCCTGGAATTCCCGAATGCGACCGCCTTCGGCGCTGCCACCGGCGGAATCGCCTTCTACAAGATAAAGCTCACATTTATCTACTTCTCGACTGGTACAATCTCGTAGTTTTCCGGGTAAACCGCCGCCGGAAAGGGCCCCTTTGCGCTCTCGGAGCAAGGCCTTTGCCTTCCGTGCCGCTTCCCGGGCCTCTGCAGCCAGCATCGCCTTGGCCACTATCTGCCGGGCTACCTTGGGATGCTCTTCCAAATATCGGCTCAAATAGTCGCTAACCACCGAATGCACAATCCCTTCAATTTCGGGATTATTCAGTTTACTTTTTGTCTGAGCTTCAAACTGGGGATTGGGCAACCGAACAGAAATGACTGCGGTCAGCCCCTCCCGAAGGTCTTCACCGGTGGGAACTAAGTCCTTAAAAATGTTTTCCTTCTTGCCGTAGGATTGTAACGTACGAGTCAATGCGCTACGGAATCCGGTAAGATGGGTGCCCCCGTCGATGGTATTGATGTTATTGGCGTAACAATGAACATTTTCCGTATATTCACTGCAATATTGGAAAGCCACCTCCACTTCTACACCACTTTCTTGCTCCCGATGATGGATATAAATGACATCTGGATGAATAGGCTCGGTAGCCCGATTCAGATACTGAACAAATTCAATCAGTCCGTTTTCATATTGAAAGGTTTCTCCTTCCCCGGTGCGAAGATCCTGTAAGATGATCTTGACGCCTCGATTGAGAAAAGCTAGTTCCTGAAGCCGCCGGTAAAGAATGTTGTAGTCAAATTTCAAATCCCCAAACACTAGATAATCTGGTTTGAAAGTGGTTTTAGTTCCAGTACCTTGGGCTACGCCGATCCGCCGAACCGGGCCAGTGGGTTTACCCCGTTCGTACTCTTGCTGATACACATAACCACCTCGCCGAACCTCCACTTCACACCATTCGGAAAGGAAGTTGACGGCTTTAACGCCCATGCCGTGCAAACCGCCGGAAGTTTTATACGCAGTGCCACCAAATTTCCCCCCGTATTTAAGCATCGTCATTACCCCTTCTAGGGCAGATTTGCCGATGCTCGGATCATATTCCACTGGAATTCCTCGGCCATCGTCAGCAATGGTGATGGAACCATCTGGATTGATAGTAACCTGAATGACCTTTGCATAGCCGGCCATCACCTCATCAATGGAATTATCCACTACTTCGTTGACTAAATGATGCAAGCCACGGATGTCCCGGCTTCCGATATACATACCGGTTCGCTCGCGAACGTGCTCTAAATCGCTTAAATGCCGCATCTGCGACACATCGTAAGTGGAAGTTTCTTTTGAATTTTCCGTAGCCATAAACTACCCTATTCTTAATATAATGTTCACTTTCATTGTGGATATGAGAAAAACGGGTTTAATATATATTCCCCCTCCCGGTAGGCGAAAAGTCGCTAGACTGCTGGCACTTTTGCTAGGAGGTTTTGGGAACAAACATCCCCCTAACTAAATCTGGCTGGATTATGGTTGATCGGTCTATTCTCATAAGAAAGATGAACATCCTTCCTTGGATCCCGTGCTTTGCTTAAGGAAAGATGTTGAATCCTCGGTGGGGTTTACCCAATTCGTCCTAGTCGAAATCGCAGATCATGAATGGGCTCATCCGGCAGGAGCTGACGAAGTCGGCTAAGAAGCTCTGCTTTCCCAAAGGTCAGCTCCTGTAGAACCGGCGAAGACCCTACCAGAATCTCTAATACACCCCGTCGAAGGCGTCCGATGCGAGTAACCGAGGCCAAATCAGGCCCGACTGCTCGGCACCATGCCTCTTCCAAGACCATCGCCCATTGACGGCGGAAATATCCACCACGTACCATTAACTCTGTCAAAATATCAGACACATGCCGAGGATTCTGGACCATGGTTGCTTAGGAACTTTGTAAGGCCAATGGCATAACAATATACTCATACCCATTATGTGTTCTGAAAATCACCGGACTTTCCGAATCTTTCATCTCCATCCGAAGCGTCGTTTCCTGATCTAGGACCCGGAGAAACTCGCTCAAAAAGCGATGGTTTAACACCACTGGTATCTCCGGTCCGTCATAGGGAATAGGAAGTTCGATCCGGGATTCGCCTAGTTCTGCCTCTTGAGCTGTTAAAATCACCTTTCCCTCTTCAAACATCAATCGAATTCCTTGATAGTCTTGGGAGGTCATGATCGCGGCTTCTCGAACCGCCTGATAGAAAGGTTGTACCGGCAGCTCCAATTGGACCGGATAAGGAGTTTTTGGGAAGACATCCCGCCATCGTGGGAATCGGCCTTCCACCAAAAGACTATAGACGGTAATTCGTGGACTGCGGACTAAAACATCGTTTTCTCGAAAAGTAATCTGAAGATCTTCTTCGGTATTAGTAAAAATACGTTCCATTAATTGCATGGCCCGAACAGGAATAATTGTTGTCATCTCAGCAGTACTATGACCCCCAATGGATCGGGCAGAACCTTCTTCTTTGGCCAATCGACGGCCGTCGGTAGCCACCGCAATGGCCCGGTCTTCCAGCATCTCCCAGAGTACTCCCCCTAAGGCATACCGGGGATTTTCTAGGTCCGTAGCAAACACAGTCCGCCGGATCATCTGGCGGAAAAGCCCCACAGAGATTTCATGATATTTCTGCTCCTGAAAAGAACGAATCGGCGGAAAATTTTCTACATTCTCCGTCCGCAGCCGAAACACACTTCGTTCCCCCCGCACCACCACCCCACTTGCATCACTTACCAAGGAAAGTCGCTCATCCCTGTTTTCCCGGAGAATATCGATCATCTGTTCAGCAGGTAAAAGTACACTACCTGGTTCCTCTACCTCTAACCCGCTCAGTTCCACTCGGATGCCAATCTCTAAATCGGTCCCCATTAAAGTTCCGCCTTCTCGGCTCACATCCAGCCGAACATTGCGCAATACAGGCTTCGGACTCCGCGTCGGTACGACACTAGCTGCATGATGAAATGCCTGTAAAAATTTTTCCCTTTCATACATAATCTTCATACATTCCACCTTTTGCGAATGCAAAGGACTAAAACGACATCCACTTGCCCAACTCTAAGCCAAACTTTTCCTATCTTTCCAAACTGATTTTGTTCCTAAATAGTCACGAAGAAAACATTCTTTGGCTAATACCATTTCCTAACTTCAATAGTTATAAGGAGTTAAAGTATTTCTCTTCTAGCACGATACCAAAAATCTGCAAAGTCCCGCTGAGTGCCACTCCCGAAAAGCATTTTCCTGTTTCCAAGCAAAAGTCTGCCTTCAGGTACCAGCATCTTGAACCCCCTATTTTATCGGCTTTCCTTGAATGGTCGCCTTCTTAGCCTAAAACCGTTAGAAAACTCCAAACATTTTCTTTCGTCTTTCGGGAAATAACTTCTCAGCTCGAGTGTTGCTATCTTTCCAAACTTTGGTGTATCTCCGAAAGTTACAGCGAATGCTCCTTAAGTTCACCCAATTTCCTAACTCCAATAACTCCAAACCAGTTAAGCTTTTTCCTTTCGGCAAAAAGTCCAAGATGGCAAAAGTCAGCTCATTTTGTTAGAAACTGGCCCTGTTAAAACCGTTTCCGGTCGGAGGCCTAAACCCACCAAAACTTAACACCCACCCACTAGCATGGCAAATCCTACCTGGACTATGAATAAATTTTCAACAAATCTTTAGAAACTCTAAATTGTTTTTGTCTAAATCTGGGACATTTTCGGCCTTTCTTTAGGGAAGAAGCTGCCCCATTTAAGTTGGTTAGGGAAAGTTCGTCTTTGGGAAAGAATAAGCAACTCCTTCATTTTTGCTCATGAATGTTTTAGGAGATTTTTTTCTAATCGATCTATATTAGGAAGGAGCCTATTTTCTGTCGATTTATAGACTTTTAAGTTTAACTTATTTAAACATAAAGAGTTATAAAAATACCCTATGTGGATAAAATGTTAAAGGATAGTTTAAAAATGCTTTCAAAAAGTTTGATTTTGTTTGTTTTTTAAACTTCGGTGCTTTCCGATGCTGCTTTTCATGATGGTGTATAGGAAGATTTCTTATGATTTTCGACAGGTTTTGCACCTTTGGAAAACATTTAGGGAGTTCAGTGTTTCATATAGCCTATCCACAATATGAGAGATGGCAGGATCGTGAGCTAGAAGTTTTTTGGTTCTTTGGTAACTATGGAGAATGGTGGTATGATCTCGATTTCCTAAAAATAGACCGATCTGTTGGAAACTGAGCCTGAGGATTTGCCTGGCAAGATATACACTAACCCCCCTGGCATAAGCGACTTGTTTTTTTCTGCTTGGACCTCGAATATCTCGGATACGCACGGCAAATTGCTTAGCAGTGTGGTGGAGGATCTTTCGGATAGCTTGAGCTATATCCTTTGGTTGGCCCAGATAAGACTGGACTGTTTGCAGTTGGATTCCATGGCGGGTTGCCCTAAGCACACTTAGCTCCATCAGGGCCTTCCGAAGCTGAAGCAAAGAACCTGTTTGTCGAGATACCAGAAGCTCTATGGCTTCTGGGGTACATTGGAGTTCTCGGGTTTGGATCAATTCTTGAAGAAAACAACGTCGGGTTTGCTCGGAGGGGAGGGACAGATTCACTAGCAGGCCCTGCGTCAGGCGGGATTGCAAAGTGGGAATTAGGCCCGGGATGCCCCCTGGGATCGTCCGGCAGGTAACTACATGGGGGATCCTTTGATTTGCTAGGTGTTCGAGAAGTTGGGCGCATTGGATTTGACTAGCCGTTTTGCCAGCAAGACGATCGAGATCTTCTAAAATCCACAATTTGGCCCGAACACGGCGGTCTAAAAATTCCGGCAGGGCTTGAGATTCCAAAGCATCGGTCAGTTGTCGGTGGAAGTCCTGAGCTGTTTCGATCACCACAGGACCAGGATTTCCACTGCGTTTCCATGCTTCGGTTAGTCCATAAGCTAAGTGGGTTTTCCCGGTTCCTGAGGGACCGTAAAAGACTACAGGGAAATAACAAGCCGGTTTACCGGTCAGCACTGCCCGTACGGCTGGTTCTACCAATGGATTCTCTGGTCCTACCAAAAAGTAGGGTAAATTCCAACTCGTTTGGCTGATTCCTAACTCCCCAAAAGAGTTTCTTAACGGAATTTTTAGTACACCTGTGTTCCCAGTTTCTATCACAGGAATAGCCATAAGGAATACAACCCCCCGATAGAGGGCCTAATTATGGTTTCCATAGACTGGCAACTATTTAGGCTTTATAAAAAACTCATTGTAACGAGTTTTTTTCTCAAAAAGTAGGCGGAGTTCGGATTTTTCTCCGGTTTTTCCGATGTCGTAACTATATGTTAAATAAAGAGATATGAAAGCAGTCCCTTTCTAATCTTATCTCGCCCCACAAAACATTAACTCTGGGACTGGACTTTTGTCATTTTTCTTAAGTTTTTTTGCTTCTTGTAGTTACGGCGAAACTTTCTTTTACCCTTTTAATCTCGACTTTTGCCATTTTTCCTGACTCCTTGTCTTTCCATGAGCTAGGGCAAAGGGGCCTTTCTTCATACAATTTCCTAACCCCAATGTTCATAAAGAGTTAGAGCATTCCTCTTCCGGGATGAAGCCAAAAATGGCAAAAGTCGAGCTAATTTGGCCCCTAGATTTTCCATACAAGCATGTCTTTTCGTCCTTTCGCCGAACTCCCCTTTCTGGCTCGACTTTCGCTATTCCTTAACTGCTTTTGTCTCCAGGAGTTATGACAAACCCCCTTTTTGTTCGTCTAACTTCCTAACTCCAAATACTTACAAGCAGTTAGAACATTGGTCTTCCAGCAGGAGACCAAAAATTGCAAAAGTCGGCTTTCTGTGGGTGTTCATCTCCAGCCACCTTCCTTATAACAGCTGAGACCAAAAGATCTTCCAACCACAGCAGCCCAGCGGTTGGAGCTACCAATATTAGGAGCCTCTTTCTTTGGATATTGCTTGGCTAGGCGTATCGGGGAAAAAACTGGCTCCAGCATGTCCTCCATCTGCTGGCCAAACCTCCTCCTATCCCCCCATCCTAGGGGGATTCCTAGGAAGATATAGAAGGAACTGCCCTCATTCGGGAAAGATATTTTTTGGTTGCTTCCAGAAGTGCCCCAGTTGTGTTGCTAGCAATGGGAGCTTCCTCCATATAGGAACTATTTACCTCGACGTTTGCCATTTTTCCTAACTTGTTTTGTCACCAGAGGTTGCATCGGACCTTCCTTTTGGCCACATAATTTCCTACGTCCGATCATTTCAAGGAGTGAGAACTTTCCCATTGCGGCAGAAGACCACAATTGGCAAAAGTCGAGTTTAGATGGGGGCAGCTAAAGCCTATGGAGTCAAAAAATCCTAAAGTTCACTATATGTGCAGGATTTTGCCGAGGTTGCTCAGGATCATGCAGAGGTTCCCGAAATTGGGAAAAGTCAAAGGAAGATTTAAACTCAGGGGGGCAAAAGGTACCTTTTTAGGGGAGACAAAGTTTCCGGCCTTATCGGAAGCTATGTTCCAGAGCAGGAAAAACCCCTTCCCGGACTTCCTGGCAATATTGAGCTAGAGCCTGTTGGATGGTGGTTTTTAGATCTGTATAGGCTTTAGCGTGTCGTGGCCGTCGGCCCAGGGTTAGGCCCAGCAGATCATGCAGCACCTGGATTTGGCCGTCGCAGTGGGGCCCGGCACCTATACCAATGGTAGGCACCTGCACCGAAGCAGTGATTTCGGCGGCCAGCTCTGCCGGAATACATTCCAGTAAGATAGCAAAAGCACCGGCCTGCTGGACTGCTCGGCTATCCTCTAACAGTTGTTGACGATCTCGCTGAACGCTGTAGCCGCCCATTTGATGGACGCTTTGCGGGCGCAGCCCCAGATGGGCCATGACCGGGATGCCTGCTTGGACTAGGGCAGCTACCAACTCGGCTTGGTTGGGTCCACACTCTAGTTTGACCGCTTGGCAGCGGGTTTGTTTGAGCACTCGGCCGGCGTTTTTCAAGGCTTCTCGGACTCCTAATTGGTAGCTCATAAAGGGCATATCCACCACTACGAGAGCTCGCCGCACTGCTCGGCCTACCATTTCTGCGTGGTAAAGCATTTGCTGCATGGTGGCGGGCAGCGTGGTGTCATGGCCTTGGACGACCATAGCCAAACTATCGCCTACCAGGATGCCATCCACACCTGCTTCGTCGGCTAGGCGGGCCATTGGATAGTCGTAGGCCGTCACCATGGTGATTTTGTGCCCAGCCGATTTCATCTCCATAAATCGTTTGACCGTTATCGGCGCTTCTGCAGTAGCCATAACGTCTCCTTTTTCGCAGCGGTTGGCCCAATCGTGGTTATTATATCTGCTAGATGGCGTTTCGGGGTGAGGTCCATCCAAATAGGGGGTTCAAAATAACCCTAATGTGTTTCTAGTGCCCTGACGAATCTGGGTTTGTGTTCCCATTGGCCATTCTAGAGATTCTTTTTTCATGGGTGGCCTTTTTGGAAGGTGTGCTCCCAGTGATTGGGAGCTGGTTTGGTTTGCCCGGTCCAAAAGAGGGTTGCTGGGCCTATGCCCAACAGACTGCTTTCGGTATGATCGACATGAGAACTGGTAGCAAAACTGTTTGGTTGGACTTTTCCATGCCTATGGAAACCTCCGTAGTGGAAGTATTGGTGATTGATGACGAGCCGGCTCATGCCGAGGTAGTGGCCGAGCATCTGCAACGGGCTGGCTTCCGCACTCAGGTAGCCACTAGCGGTGCTGAAGGGGTTCGGTGGATCGGTGAGAAGTTTTTCGATGTGATTATCACCGATCTGAGAATGCATGATGTGGATGGGTTAGAGATTCTTCGGCGGGCTAAGGCTGAGCAGCCCGACTGCGAAGTGATCTTGCTAACCGGCTACGGCTCCATTGAATCGGCGGTAACTGCCATGAAGGAAGGTGCCTTTTACTACTTAACTAAGCCGGTTAATAAGGACGAGCTGCGGGCATTGGCCCAACGGGCCGCTGAAACTGTTCGTCTGCGACGGACCAATGTGGAACTGCAACGTCGGCTGGACGAACGGTTTGGTTTTGAAGGGGTGATCGGCAACAGCCGACAAATGCGCGAGGTAATCGAAAAACTCAAACGCATTGCTCCCACGAATGCCACCGTCCTGATCCAGGGGGAAACCGGCACCGGCAAAGAATTGGTGGCCCAGGCGATCCATCAGAACAGTCCTCGGAAGAACAAACCGTTTGTTGCCCTCAACTGTGCCGCTCTCAGCGAACATATCCTGGAAAGTGAGCTATTCGGCCATGTCAAAGGGGCCTTTACTGATGCGGTGAGCGACCGGGTCGGCAAATTTGAATACGCCAACGGCGGCACCTTGTTTTTGGACGAAGTGGGCGACATGCCGATTGCTACTCAGATCAAACTGCTTCGGGTTCTGGAAAACGGCGAAATTACCCGGGTGGGCTCTAATCAACCGATTAAAGTCAATGTGCGGATTCTCTCGGCTACCAACCGGAACCTAGAGGAGCAGATCGAAGCGGGCACGTTTCGGCCGGACTTGTACCATCGGCTGAAAGTAGTAACGATTCGGCTTCCGCCCCTTCGGGAACGGACCGAGGACATTCCAGCGCTGATCGACTATTTTTTGAAACAATTTTGCCGACAGCATGGAAAGCAGATTCGAGGGGTTTCGCCGGCGGCCCGGCGTCGGCTTTTGACCTTCTCCTGGCCGGGCAATGTACGCCAACTGCGAAACGCCATCGAGAGCATGGTGGTCGTCGATTACGATGGCGTATTGGATCTGGACGATTTGCCTGAAGAGTTGAGCGGTCCGCCTGCCGCCGCCGAACCCAGCGCTTCTGCTACGTTGGCTGCCCTAGTTGGCAAACCTTTGGAGGAGATTGAACGGCTTTTTATTGCGGAAACCCTTCGTGCCTGCGGCGGCAACCGCGAAGAAGCCGCCCGTACTCTGGGCATCGGCGAACGCACCCTGTATAGAAAAATCAAAGAATATGGATTGTAACCGGAAAGTCTGAGTTTTCTGGAGTATTTAAGAGGATGAAAGGTGAATAATGGCTACTCAGCTAATCGAGCTCTTTGAGGATGAAAAAATAAAAGAGAAGATTCAAAAGCGGTTACCTTTTCTTTTTCACATCGCAGACATTGAATGTACCCGAGGCGGCCGAGTAGGAATGGAAGTAGGATGTGTCCGGGAAAGGATTCTGGTCGCTCTTTTGATATATAAATTTGGAGAGCATAATGTCAATGTACCGAGTACTATAAGCCCTGAGCTGGATGTTCGCTTATTTGGAGAACCGATCTCTGTGAAAGCAGCTATAATGCGCAGTAGCAGAAAATTGGGGGCTTTTAAGCTAAAATGGACTGTGAATGGAATTAAAGCACATGAATTTGCGAATACTTACTTCCCAGAATGTGATCTTCTGATGGCCCAGATTCGCTGGAATAAGAGAGCTGGTGGGCTTTATTATGTTCCAAAGGAAGTACAACAGAGAGTTTTTGCTGAAATTGGGCCAGACAATTACATCAAACTTCCTAAACCAGGCACCAATCCACGGGGCATTGAGATCACCAGTAGTGCATTGGGGAAGTTAGTGGAGGACCCATTGACTAAACATCTTCCGATGGACTGGCAAATAAGCGCCTTGGGTTATAGCCCCTATCAGAGATGGTTGGAACTCTGGAGACAGGACTAAATGTTTCCAACGGTTGATCCCAAGCTTTTCCTTGTTCGGGAACTGACTACAGGTTTTACTGAAGACACGGAGCTTCGGCTTCGTTACGAGCGAGAAGGCTTCGGGTTAGAAACAGTCTTTGATCGGCCGGAATTGGCTCAAGCACGGGCGGCGCAATTACAGCAGGACTTTGCGCTATTGGACGATGACATTCGGCTTGTACAGCACATTTCTACTCCAGAAACCCGTTCCCGCTCTACTTGGGAAGTGTATATCCGAGCTGGGAAAGGTATTCCTGTGTTGTTTTTACAAAGGGGGAGTTTTTATGAATCGGAAGCGAGGCAGAACGGGAACACAGACTAGCCGATTTGGCTCACCCGGCCGGATTAATCATGATTCCACCGCATTTTACTCGGCTAGGCTTTATGAAGGGTTACCCAAGGAAATCAAAATGCCCTATCGGGAAAATTCCATTCCTCCCAACGTTTTGGACAAAATCTTTTGCAAAACGAGCGAACGGATGGAGGAACTGCCTGATTGTAGCGTCCATTTAATGGTAACTTCACCCCCTTACAATGTTGGCAAAGAGTACGATGACGATTTGACTCTTGAGGAGTACCGAGCCTTTTTAAAGCGGGTTTGGAAGGAGGTGTACCGGGTATTAGTCCCCGGCGGCAGGGCATGTATTAACATTGCCAATTTAGGCCGGAAGCCTTATATCCCCCTTCATGCTTTTATCATCCAGGACATGATGGAATTAGGGTTTTTGATGCGGGGAGAAGTGATTTGGAACAAGGCCTCTAGCGGAAGTCCTTCCACTGCTTGGGGCAGTTGGTGTTCGGCAAAAAATCCCACTTTGCGGGATATTCATGAATACATCTTGATCTTTTCTAAAGGAATGTTTGCTCGAGGCGGTCCTGCCCGGAAAAGTACCATTGCACGGGAAGAGTTTTTGGAGTTTACAAAAAGTGTGTGGACGTTTCCTGCAGAACCTGCCAGTAAGATAGGGCATCCGGCGCCATTTCCTATAGAATTACCCTATCGACTGATACAACTTTACACTTTTGAGGGGGAGGTTGTTTTAGATCCTTTTATGGGCAGCGGCCAGACGGCCATTGCCGCTCTTAAAACCCGCCGACACTATGTAGGGTATGAAATTAATCCAGAGTATGTAAAACTCTCCGAACGACGAATTGGAGGGCTTTCCTCACTTTTGTGTGCGTCCGAATTGTTTTGAATCCAAAGTTACTTCGGGCAAGGGGAATGTATTCTTTCTGCCCGCAGCTCGGTTTTTATGCCGATCCGTCGATTATCTCCGAGCTTGGTGAATAAAATCGCGGCTGGCGAGGTGGTGGAGCGGCCGGCCAGTGTCGTCAAGGAGTTAGTGGAAAACTCCTTGGACGCTGGCGCTACGCGCATTGATGTTTCTCTGGAGCGGGGTGGGATGGACTTGGT